>CAJXOS010000014.1 GCA_913057725.1 uncultured Lewinella sp. | reverse complement strand
CGGAAGCTTGGGCGTAAAACTTTAGACAACTTCTTTAATTCTGTGTGAGTCGATGAAATTGATTGGCCTGTAAATTTGAAAAAGATTCTCGTTCCCCATTCGGCCAAATAATTTCCAAAGAACTACTATTGTGATCTCCCATTCCAAAATGAACGGTCTTGGGGTGTACAGAAAGGTAGCCGTCAGTACTGTGTACCTCCCGCCATAGCTTTCTGCCATCCGGTAGCGTCAATATCAATTGTGCGCCGATAGCATCCCGATTTCCTTTGCCATTTGCGGCTTCCAGATGAATCATTAGCCAATTCCGTTCAGCACGCTCAGCTTTGTTTTCAAATAGCTTTGCTGGCCCTTGGAACTCGTTAACGATAACATCTAGATCTCCATCTTGATCAAAATCAAAGTAGGCGGCACTTCTGGAGGTGCCTTTGTAATCCAGTCCGCTTAAGGTTTCAACTACGTTTAAGGCCCCGTTCTTGTTTTCGAAAAGGATGTTCTTCTCGGCTAAACTTTGGGCGAAAGTCACATCTGTCGTTGTACCATCCTCTGAAGTGTAGTAAGGATTCTTTGCACTGTAAACGCTGTATTGATTCATGCCTGTAAGGCAATAGAGGTCCAAGTCGGTGTCATTGTCAAAATCGAAAAAATCTGCATCCCAGGACCAGCCAGTAGAAGAATACCCACGGCCAATTTGTGGCGAATGTACAAAAGTTGGGGTCTTGCCGTCACCCGAAGATTTTGAGACGAAAAGGTCGTTAGCCTCAACCACGCGCATGCTAGCCAAAGAATTGGGATCAAAGTGGGCTTGAGTATCTTCATTCGGAAGGACGTACTTATCGTCCTTTTCCATTACTACAATGTTGGAAATGTAGAAATCAGGCCGTAGGTCTTCATTGATGTCAGCAATACCAATATTCATAGTGAAACTAGGCTTGTCTGTTCCAATTACAGCGCTAACATCAGTAAAGGTGCCGTCTTGATTATTTAGATAATAACTATTGGTGCCAAAGTCATTGCCGGCGATTAAGTCTTGCCATCCGTCACCGTTAATGTCTGTGTGCCCAACCGCTTGTGTCCATCCGCTGTTGTCAACACCTGAACCATCTGATACATCTTCGAATTGAAATCCTCCGAGGTTTCGAAAAAGCTTGTTTGGGCTTCCATTCGTATTATGTCTGCGAACTGTTGGTAGGTCACCCTTTAAGTAATTTCCAAAGTACCCGATGTATAAATCTAGCAGACCATCTTGGTCATAATCAATAACAGTAGAAGGACCGCCAACTAATCCTTCGCCACCAAGTTTGGCTGTATTCGTCAGGTCTTGGAATTTCCAATTGCCAAGATTCTCGAAGACCCGATGCTGATCATTTGCGTAGATTATGATGATATCTTGATCACCATCATTGTCAAAATCTGCTACCAGTGGTTGACGGGCTTCCGGGTAGGTACCATCTGGACGTTTCCAGTTGATACCTGCTCGCCTAGTTTGATCATCAAAGTCTTTACCTTTACGATTTTGTAGTAAAGTGCAACCCTCTCCACCCAACAGTAACACATCCGTCCATCCATCGCCATCAAAATCCTCGGTGGCTACCCCTGCTCCACTAAATGCAGGAGGTATAGATAGACGCGCTAAATTTTCACCTTCCTTAACTAAATACCCTCGAATAAGTCGACTCAACCAATCAGAATTTCGATGCTCAAAGGCAATGCCAAAATCATGAGTACGATCCACAAAGAAGGCACCATCGAGTTCGTTTTCTACTTCTGGTGCTGAGGCCAGCGGAATGGACTCCATTGATTCAGGTGGGAGTTGTGCGTATTGTGTTAGGTGTTGTTGAAAATCCTGCAATGCCAAATTAAGATGACCAACTGTTAGGTGATCAGCCTTTTGGTCGATTGCTTTTCTACCAGCAACTCGGAAAATTAGAACTGCAAATTGTGCTGTGCCTTCTACTAACATCTCAAGAGCAAAGGGATCTGGTGTAGTGCTCAGCTGTGTTGCAATATCATCCAGCGCAAACTTCAAATACTGCCAATGCAGTCCGCTATCTCGAAAAGCGTCGAGATCATAGGCCTGGATGGCGACTTTTGCTGGTGCCTGTAGTCTGGGGAAATACAAGACGTCTTCGAAAGAATTTACGCTATGAGGCAAGTATTGCTGAACAGCCTGATACATATGTTCGTACTGAATTGCCCTACTTTGATCTTCTACTGAAATCTTTTGAGCCAAGAAAAGTACCTCTCGAGTAAAGGCGATCATGAATTCCGTAAAGTGGTTCTTCACCGCATCAGATTCAGCTTGGTTGTCAGGCCAAGGCACCTTTGTGAAATAGACTTGAATATTGCGGAGAAACACCTTTTGATTGATTTCATTATAGGCCTGATAAGCCGCTAGCTTTTGATCAATAATGGGATAAATAAAAGCTGCCGGGGTGATCTGCGTATCATTTTTAGAAGAACCTAATTCTACTGGCGCCAATTCCCAAGTAACAATAGCCTGCTTGATATGACGCTCCTCAATCTCTGGACTGTTATCTGTTCTGGCGAGTGCATCGGCCTGGTTCAACAGCGCTAATACGGCAATATCTACGGTCTCTTTGAATTGATCTAGCATTACTCCCTCAATAGGAGCTAGTTCAGCTGCTTCTATTGTACAAGATTGTTGTACTGCTAAAATTGCACGATAGGCATAAGCAATAGAGCTATATTGGCGAAAATCCCGTGCCGAAATTGAAATTTTCGTGCTGTTTGTAAGTTCAATCAACACTCCTTCATCGGTCTTGGTGTAAACCAAATGACGGCTAAGGATTTCTTGAAAGGCTTGTGGATCTAGTTGTCTCGAATTCCCTAACCAAGCTTCCGTGTATTGTGTCCAAATGCTCTCAACTAAGCTTTGTTGAAAGTCAATTCTTGCAGTCCGGGCTTCAACGGACAAGGGAGTCCCATAAATAAAGTCTTCTAACCGCGAGGCCGTAGCATGACACTTTGCATCACGCCTACTTTCCAATTTTCCCATGTCAGAGAGGATAGGATTGTATGCTGGAAATTCCTGAGCTAGGAGTTCGATTCTGGCACCACACAGCAGGGTAGCTAGGAAAATTAGAGCACAGTAAGTAGATGAATTCGAGTTCATTCTTCGGGTTTACATGCTAAGGCAAAAATCGCTTGTCCAAAGTTACAATATGCTGTGCCTAAAAAACAAAGAACCGACACTGATTAAGGTGCCGGTTCCAGGGAATGAGCTGTCGATGTCTAGAGTTCCTATGGTAAACGGACGAGTTTCTTCGTCTGCTTTTCTTTATCAAATGTGATGGAGTAGGTCAAGATGCCAGTATGTCCGACGAACTGTGTTGGCCTTAAATTGACCGTATTCGTACCAGCTTTTCCATCAATTACGAATTGAGCAATGTTCTGACCTGTTAGTTGATCGAGCTGAAAGAGTACTTCTCCATTCGTTGGAAGCGTAAAAGTGATTCTTGTTTCTCCTGAAAACGGATTCGGCGTATTTTGCATGAGCTCAAAGGCATTCAGAGCCTCTTTGCCTTTAGATTCGAAGGATAGAGATAATGCTTGTATGCCTCCGTCCACGTAGGCCTCGGAAGGCGTTAATCTGGAGC
The DNA here is from genome assembly GCA_913057725.1 of uncultured Lewinella sp. Lineage (GTDB taxonomy): Bacteria > Bacteroidota > Bacteroidia > Chitinophagales > Saprospiraceae > Lewinella. The sequence continues at coordinate 64,100 of CAJXOS010000014.1, read as the reverse complement.
TTAACCAAACAACTTCGCTCAGTTTTACATCCTTGTTCGGACGAATCCTCACAGCGAATAGATGTTCCTGGTTATTAAGAATTGCAGGAGGCTCGCTGTTCCAGCTCATAATTAAGAAACCTTCCAGAATTGACTTTTGGCCAAAATTGTGTTCTCCAAGGACACCGTATTCCACTCCTAGGATTTCAGCATTCAGAAATTGCAGCGAACCTTGGAAGCCCTCTAGATCCAGACCTGCTTGACTGCTGAATGGAATCTCATATGTTTCTCCAGCTTTAAGCTGCTGTTCTGGTAAGAGGAGTTTGTATGGGCTGCTGCCAAATCGATCGTCACCAGATTGAGTATCAAAACTTGCACTAGAATTTACATCACCAATCTTAACTCCTACAAAATCAGCGATGACTTCCTCAGTAATGTTGTTTATGCTAATGAGCTCTGGGAACACCTCAATCCATGGATTAGTTGGTGCGGGGAAATCGTACTCGGCAGCGATGAAACGCCAGCTCGTATTATTACTGAATTCCGTATCAATGTTAAGAATGAGTTTGCGAATCTGTATAAGATCTAACGTACTGATGGTGTTAGACTGATTAACATCTGCAGCTATCATTCGGTAAGGGCTGCCGAGAGGGTCTACACCAAGAATATGCTTACTGATCAGAATTAAATCGAAAGTGGTAACCCCATTTAGAGGATTTGAATTCAGGTACGGAAGAATAGATACATCTGCACCTATACTAATGTCGGTGAAGTTGTACATTCCCAACTCGTTGGTCATCACCATCTGTGGTTCATCACCACTAACACTGACTTCTACCTCAGGAATAGCCTCAAGTTCCTCGGTTGCAATGAACCCAGCAATCGTACCTGATCCATTATCCGAACAATCTGAATGACTCTGAACTAATATGTAAGTTTCACAGAAATCGTAGTTGCCTTCGGCGTCAAAGGCGTAAACGTAAAGTACTGTGGTGGGATCATCCGATTCATTAAGCACTACTCCAGTGTCCTCTGGACTCGGTACGAAGTCAGGCGTACCCTCTACTTCCAAACCTCTGTAAATTGCATAGGAAGTTACAGCAGTTTGTCCTTCTTCGTTTTGTTCAGAACCCTCTCCTGTGCAGTCATAGACAGGTGAACCAATAAAATCACTGGCCCATACAGCCATCGCGCAGCCGCCTTCGGCTTGAGGCATCAAAGTGACGGTAAGCCCATTAATGCAAATTGGGGCAGGTGCTTTGCAGTCAACTACATCAAATACTAGGTACACGCTGGTTTGATTACCACAGCCGTCTTCTAATAAGATCCTAGCGGCATGATAAATATTATCTCCCGCGGCGCTTGGGATAACAGGGAAGTTACCTGCTAGTTGATAGGTGCCATCACCATTATCGATGATTAGATCGATGATGTCTTCATCAGATATAAATTCATTGGCATTAATATCGCCATCACCATTGCTATCTACGGCAAAGGCATCCAATTCAGCTGATACAATGGAGATCACCAAATTTCCATCTATATCAAAGAGCTCACAGTCATCAGAAACCGAGAAGTCTATTTCTACCGCAGCTTCGCAACTTCCGAATAGATCTCCAAATTGTCCTGGCATAAGTGAGGGACAGCTCGGTGTAGGACCACCAAAAGGCATTACCTCAATCTCAGGAGCGCTGTTATCATAAATTTTCACAAACTGGGTGTAGATATAGCGACCGTAGTTAGGTAGTAGGGGAGAGGCATCTAAAATCTCACTATCCCCTTCACGGTCATCGTGATCGCGATCGATTAGTAAACCACTGTCATCATAATGGATAACGGGGCGTTCATTGCCTTCCACAGCGCGATCCGTTGGCAAATCTTCGCCATCATCTTCTGTAATCCGATCTAGGACATAGCCATCATATTCACCATCCCATAGGCACCAGTTGATTACATCATAGGTGATCGCATATTTGTAGCACTCATCTCCAGTTGCTTCGAATACTACTGGGTCACTAATGTTAACGCTAAGTACATCACAACCTCGCGTACTCGTAATGATGGTTGGAGGGTCAGCTTGGCCGCAATCCTCCGCCGCATCTTCTGGGAAGTCGATAGTAAAATCGTGTGTTTCCGTAACTGTGATGGTTTGGGAACAACTATTATTCGACCGATAAACCTCATTGATTTCGATTTCTCCGTTACCATTGAGATCACCAGCTGGTCTCCACTGCCATGCCTCAAATCTTCGGGTAATCATGCCCCACCCACATTCATTGATCTGAATGTTAGGGCTACGTTCCACCACGGTATCCACTATGCAATTGTCTGTACCTGTAGGCCCACCAAACAAATCAGACATCATGGTCGAAGTAGATTGGAAGTCCGTATCGTAAGCTTCTTGGATATCGCCTGGGAAAGTTAATGGGAGATCCGTACAGCTAAGTGTTGCATCCTCCGGTGCGAAACATACTGGGTTAAGCTTGTCCTCTGGGACGACGTTAATCCAGCAGAAATTCTCATTAAGCATGGAGTCTAAGACCTGTAGGTAGATCTTTACAGTGTCACCGATATCTGTACAGTCGAAGAGAACTTCATCAGACCAGTTAATTTCATCTTCTCGGCGAATAGCAATGTTTACATCACTGCAATGGTCGTTTGAACCTTCATCCAAGTCTTCTGCGGTAACTGTGGCAGTACCAAAATCTCCGTTTTGACTATCGCCGCCCCCAATAGAAACGATTATTTCGTCGGTGCAAACAGCAATAGGTGCAATTCCATCTCTAACTTCAATCAGCTCTTCCACACAAGTTTCGTTGCCACATTGATCTACGGCACAAAAAGTCAAAACGTAGTCACCTAGCTCTAATGGCACGACTTCTGGCAAGGTTCCAAGCCAGACAAAGTCTCCATCTGCTGTATAGATTTGTGCTAAGCTGGATCCTATTCCTGAGCAACCGTTTCCATCACTCATCATCGGCAACGATAAGTCTGCGTAGGCAAGGCAGTTGTTCGGAGCTGTAGAGTACTTCAGGGGATCGTCTGGAAGGCCGTTCTCATTATGGTCAGGAATAACAAAGTCAATTATAGGCCCGGTATAATCTCCAACGCGAATCAATTGATTCACAACGATGTTGTCATCAGGATTGCACCAATCCACGATAGTCCACTCTCTTCGGAAGTAATAAGAACCAGAACAGGAAGTAATACGAGGTTCGTCTGAATAAGAAGCGCCAATGTTACAAGCACTTTGCTCAAGGTTGTAAAAGTTCAGGCCCGCATCCAAGTAGGGTAGACCGGTATAGGCCGGTGACGGGTTGTCTTCGGGGCCTCCAACCTCTCCATCGGTTGGAAAACCTTCATCACATTCTACAGTCGTAGAAAGGGGAGGAAATACAATGTCCTCAAGCGTAGGCTTGCGAACAGTGATAGTCTGGCTACAAACGGAAACCAATGGTGGATCTTCACAATCTGATAGGTAGCGATCCTGAACACTAAAGTGCCTGGTAATGACCCAGCTAGAACAATCGCCTTCTTCTTCAACCTCATCATAAATAGTCATGAGCATCGAAGAGCAATTATCACTCACTTCAGGGAAGCCCGTAAAGTCGAGAATAGTACGGACATCTTCCGGAATGCGAAATGGATCGCTATAATCGAGAATGAGGCTGCCATCTGGGTGTAAAGAAAAGGTGTAAGTACTTCCTAGTGTTACTTCGTCAATATCTAGGCAGATGAGTTCAGCTGCAAGTTGCACCTGGGTCTTACTTAAGTTTGCCAAGCGTCCATTTCCATCGGTGAAAATGGAAATTCCATAATCTCCTTCTTGTAGTGGTGTTTTACTTGTCCAAACTAAAGCATAGGTCCGGTTAATCTGAAGCGAAAGGCTTAGTCTAAAGGAAGGGTCAAGAATGGGAACAAGCGGGTCGAATTCATCTACACTTCCGATGTACGTATCGTTAGAATGTGCAATGAGATTCTGGCAAGGCTCTTCAGGAGAAAACGAGTCTTGATATAGCGCCATTACGCCATCATATTCTGCCGCCGCAATAAAGGTGAAAATATCTGTAGTAGTGATGTCAAAATAGTGAACAGAGTAATAGTACTCTCCATCTTCAAGCGGTGGACTGACATCAGTAAAGCAAGAATAAGAACTGGGATCAAAGGTTGGAGAATCACCTTCGATTAGTTGTCCCGTTAATACTTGCATGTCATCAAGTAGTACTGCATCCCCTGTGTCTTCTGGGCATATCAGTACAGGTGGTGTTTTATCTTCGGCCAGGACTTCACCCCAACAAGTAAATACTACTTCGTCGTTGGTAAATAATTCAACGGAATACGCATGAATTCCACAGCCAAATAGAGAGTCTGTATTTTCACCATTGATCATAATGGCGATCGAGTCGGCAAATGCATAATCGCCAGTCAGTACCGTTTCTGGTAAGATATGGGAGCTACAGTTCTCGTCTAAGGTGACATTGATGTCTCCGATACAGCCAACATCTTGACTATAGAGCGTAGCGGTTGTGATGCTATTGAAGCATAGCAAAACGAGAAGGGTAAAACGGATTGGGGACCATGACATGACCTGTTCTCCTAGCCGACCCCGTAGTGGGGCCTTCCAGTGTAGCTTTTTCATAAAACGTCCTTTTGAAGTCTTCCAAGTGCAAATTCAACCTACTGCGGTAACGTTGCGCATAACGCATACCACTTAAATGGGAGCGAAGGCATCTCCCTGATAAGGACGACTAGAAGGCAAAAGGTTTAGCCAGGGATGTTTGGCTTTAAAAGCGGATTGTATAAACCCTTCAACGAAGGATTTGAATAAAGCAAATATAAAATTTCTTGAATATAAACCCAGGTTTCCCAACTGGTATTACGCCTTTTTTTAATAAAAGTTGCAAGACTTGACAGGAATTAGCGCAGCAATTTGTCCGAGGACTATCAGCATTTGAGGCTGTCTTCGAATAATTGCAACAGAAGGTAAATAATTTCTATTTTTGCGGCGTTTGCCGGAAGGCAGAGCCCTGGGAAACCAAATAGTAAGAAAAGTAAAATACAGAACATGCCTTACCTCTTTACATCGGAATCTGTTTCGGAAGGACATCCTGATAAAGTCGCCGACCAGATTTCAGACGCCCTGGTTGATCATTTTATCGCTTTTGATCCCCAATCCAAGGTGGCTTGTGAGACTTTAGTAACCACCGGCCAGGTTGTCTTGGCTGGCGAAGTAAAGTCTAATGTGTACCTAGATGTACAACAGATCGCTCGCGATGTGATTAACAGAATTGGCTACACCAAGTCAGACTATATGTTTGAGGCTAATAGCTGTGGTGTTTTGTCTGCTATTCACGAGCAATCTCCAGATATCAATCAAGGTGTAGAGCGCCAGAATCCTGAGGACCAGGGAGCAGGCGACCAAGGGATGATGTTCGGTTACGCTACGGCGGAAACAGAAAACTACATGCCTCTAGCCCTAGACCTTTCTCATAAGATTCTGCAGGAGCTTGCTGCAATTCGTAAGGCAGGAGAGGAAATGACCTACTTGCGTCCTGATAGTAAATCGCAGGTAACGATTGAATATGGTGACGATCACCAGCCGATCCGCATCGATTCTATCGTAGTTTCAACACAACACGATCCTTTTGCTGAGGATGAGACAATGTTAGCTCAAATTCGCAAGGACGTAATCGATATTGTGATCCCTCGCGTTAAGGCGCAGTTGAAGCCTGAACTACAGGCACTATTCACAGATCAAATTATCTATCACATCAACCCAACCGGCAAGTTTGTAATTGGTGGTCCTCACGGAGATACTGGTCTAACTGGTCGTAAGATTATCGTTGACACATACGGCGGTAAGGGTGCGCACGGTGGTGGAGCGTTTTCTGGAAAAGACCCATCAAAAGTAGACCGTTCGGCGGCCTACGCAACTCGCCACATTGCCAAAAACCTAGTGGCGGCTGGCGTTTGTAATGAAGTGCTTGTGCAGGTATCATATGCGATCGGTGTCGAAAAGCCAACGAATATCTACATCAATACTTATGGCTCGGCTAATGTTTCCTTAAGTGATAGTGAGATCGCAGATAAGGTTATGGAAACGTTTGATATGCGACCATACGCTATTGAGCAGCGTTTAAAGCTTCGTACTCCTATCTACAGTGAAACTGCAGCCTATGGTCACATGGGCCGTGATTCTGAAGTGAAGACGGTTGAGTTGACCAACGGGTCAGGAGAAACGATCAGCGTGGAAGTGGAAACCTTCACTTGGGAAAAGCTAGATTATGTTGATCGCGTAAAAGCTGCCTTTGGCCTCTAGGTCTTAGGTATTCGATCAGTCTCGAAATAGTAAGCCCGAGCTACGTTACTGTAGCTCGGACTTTTCTTTTGTACTTGCAAGCAAGGATATCCCTGCTGGAATCATTAGTACGAATGCATTAGTGGATTACCACTTTTCTCATAATTTGACGATCTTCCAATACAAGTTGTACGAAGTACATGCCTGCTGGCAGGCCTTGCACCGGTAATTCAATTCGTTGGAGACTATTTGTCACTGAGAGTTCCTGAGAACGAAGCACGGCTCCTGTAGCGTCTACAATTCTATATTGACCTTGTTGTTGATCATTGAGCTTGAGATTCATTTGGAGCTGATCTCCATTAGTCGGATTCGGGAACAACTCAAGTAGCTCTCCTGCTAGCAGTTCGTTTGTACTTACAATCGTTCCGGTAGTGAAGCTAGAAGGGCTAGTAAACGCAGTACAAGTCTCGTATGCATTAAATGGACGTACGCGCCAGTAGTAGGTTTCATCCTCACGTAATTCAGTAACTACGGTAGAACTACCTTCAAGAATCTGCTCTTCAAAGATGATACTGAAAATATTGAACGGATTAATTTGCAATACGTAATGCGTCGCGTTTGGAACTGGCTCCCACTCTAAAGTGACCGTTTCCGTTTCGACAATTGTACCTGGTTCAGGATTGGTCACCGTCAATTGACCGACGTTCTCAATCGCAATATCTTCTAGGACTGGAGGTACAGAGATAAGATTAGGGCGCTGTTCCTCAACATTTGCACGCATGGCTGAAATCTGATCATCAGAGAAACCAACTACGCATTGGTCATTTGAATACGACATAATAAGTGTACCATCAGATACAAAGGTCTCACCATTTGGATCAGTTTGCTGGATGGACGAAGTGGAGTTGCTAGTACAGCTCCAGCGGAAGCTCAAATAATCCGGTGCGGTATCACAGAATCCATCAGCTGCAACGGCACAATTACTACCGTCAAGACGCTCCACTAAGCTACCGCCCCAGTTGTTAGGAGCTGGTTCGTCATAATCATGGTCGTGGCCTTCCCAGCCAAAGAAAGGGTGGGGGAGAGACAGAAAGTGCCCTACCTCATGCGCCCAGGTGTGATCATTTGGCGCTAAACATCCTTTTGACAAAGCGATACCATCCCGCGAGGGAGAAAAGTAGCCGCAGTTGCCAGCAGGACTTTGTACGATGTAACAGTTAATGATATTCGGAAGGTTATTCTGAATCATCATAGCTGCTCCTTGCTGGAAGGTATGATCGTAGAAGGTACTGTTGTCAATGAAGTTGACTGGATTAGGCATGAAAAACTGGATGTTCGCATCAACGAAGTCTGCGTTGAGCGTACAGAATGCATCCATAATGCCTTTATTAGAGAAATAGCCAGAACCTTCATCTGTACCAACTACATGCACTTGTATAGGTAAATAAAGGAGATCATCCGTTCTAGGGGTCTCGTCAATCCGGCGCTGAAAGTCGCGTAGCCATGGTGAGACACCGAGGTGTGTACCACAGGGTGCCAGATCTTCTTGTGCGGTTAAGGGCAAAACAAAGGCTAGAGCCAGCGCGAAGCTGCAAAGTCTACTAAGTTTTTTCATGATCGTCTTGGAAATTCAATAATGTAAGGGCAAAAAGAGAACTGTCCTGCAGTAACTAAGTACAACAGGACAGTATTATTTTTTCAAACTAGCGTGCTAAAATCACCTTCTGTGTGAGAACACCATCTGCTGATTGAACGCGCAGAAGATATATGCCATTTGGCAAATCACTAAGGTTTAGCGTGAACTGAGACTGGCCGACAGCGAATTGTTGCTGCTGACGAATAGCCGTTGGGCGACCATTGATGTCAAGCAGGTCCAACTGTCCGGTAAAGGCCTGTTCTGTATTTAAGAAAACCTGTAGCTCACTTTGGCTTTGTACTGGATTCGGCGCCACTGTGAATGACTCCACATAGTTTGGCGTACTTGTGCTTACTACATCTTCACCAGTACGGAAATTAGTAATAGAACTACTTGTAGTACATGCAAAGTGTGCATTGAATGGACGCACACGCCAGAAGTAATTCCGATCGGCTTGTAAGTCCTCAATCTCAGCACTAGTACCACTGACAATGACACGAACTGGATCTAAGGAGAATGAAGAAATACGATCAATTTCCAGAATGTAACTAGTTGCACCTGCTACTGCCTCCCATTCGAACACAACATAGTTGTATGCATCAGTAGTAGTTCCTTGCTCCGGGCTGATGTTGGTAGAAGTACCTGTAATTTCTACGTAATCAGGAACTGGATCTAAGCGCAGGTAATTGCGTCGGTTAGAGTTATAATCGGCCTGCATTGCTGAAATTTGCTGGTCAGAGAAGAAATATTCTTCATCCGGGCAGTCGAGGAAATAACTTAGATAGTTACGCTCATCTGGGTTGATTTGCTCACCTACAGGGTCCAGTACGTTTAGCGTAAAGTTACAGCCATTCCAACCGATACCGTTATTGTAGTCGGCAGGAGTGTCACAAATGAAGTCACCGGCTGTGGCACAGTTACTGCCACTTGCTCTTTCAGTAGGCACTTGTCCGCAAGAACTAGTAACAGGTGCATTTACACCTTGGGTATTGTAGCTCTCACATTCCCAACCATTAAAGGTGTGAAGAAGAGAAAAGAAGTGACCAACCTCGTGGCTCAAAGTAGCGTCATTACGACGTACGTAAGTTTTGGTGATCACAATCCAATCGCGTGGAATGTTGTAGTACGCAAGTGTAATACCGCCACCACCATTGTTATCAGTGTTAGCAGACTCTACTATGTATACGTTCATGGCGCGGGAGTCGCGCTGCGCAGTCATCACAGAGTTCTGCGTATTGATGTGATTCTCGTAGAAAGTCGTGTTGTTGATGAAGTTGATTGATCCATCAGCTAGGAAGAACTGAATATCCAAGGAAGCGAAGTCCTCATTCAGTTCGCATAATTGGTCCAATACACGTGTAGCACTCAAACGGCCACTTCCGTCATTCCTTGCACCAACGTGAAACTTTACTGGAACATATGTAGTATTCCGCGCTACGACTGTACCAGAAGCAGCTTGGCGGAGATTATGTAGGAGTCGATCCTTTTGAAGTTCAAATCCTTCACTCCAAGGAGTTGTCCCGCATGTATGTATGGCCTGGGCCTGCACACTAAGTGGCAGTAGGCCCAAAAGCAAGAGACATGTAAACAAATAACGCATAGAAATCTTTGTTTGTCCGTTTAATTGAAAGCGTTGAATTGGATTTCGGCAAAAATAGAAAAATAAAGCCCAGAGGACTGTCAATACAACGCCAATTCTTTGGTCCGTGGATGAACAAAGCCCTAAAAAATCGCTATGTTTGCCGCGCAAACAACAATTGTTCGGTCGATTTATTTCGCGATTACACTCAACCGAAAAAACCAATAAAGCAATTATGAGTAAAGTAACCGTTATTGGTGCAGGTAATGTAGGAGCCACCTGTGCCAATGTCTTAGCCCACAAAGACCTAGTTAAAGAAGTAGTACTACTTGATATCCGCGGAGATGTAGCTCGCGGTAAAGCACTGGATAGCTGGCAACAGGCGCCAATTGACTATTACAGTACAAAAATCACTGGTACTGACGATTACGCAGATACTGCGAATTCTGATATCGTTGTAATTACTGCGGGTATCCCTCGTAAGCCTGGTATGAGCCGTGACGACTTGATCTCAACTAACGCTAAGATTGTACAGAGCGTTACCAAGTCTATCATGGAGCATTCTTCTAATCCAATTATTATCATCGTCTCTAACCCATTAGACGTGATGACATATGCTGCACATACAGCTTCTGGTCTTGACCGGACCAAGGTATTCGGTATGGCAGGTATTCTTGACACTGCTCGTTATCGCGCATTCCTAGCAACTGCATTGGACGTTTCTCCGAAAGATATCCAAGCATTGTTGTTGGGCGGCCACGGAGACACCATGGTACCACTTCCTCGTTACACCACGGTAGCAGGTATTCCAGTAACGGAAATGATCGACTCAGAGGCTCTTGATGCCATTGTTGAACGCACGAAAAAAGGTGGTGGTGAGCTCGTTAAACTAATGGGTACTTCTGCTTGGTACGCACCAGGTGCAGCAGCAGCACAAATGGTAGAAGCGATCGTTAAGGACGAGAAGCGTATCTTCCCTTGCTGTACACTATTGAATGGTGAGTACAAGCAAGATGGTGTATACCTAGGTGTGCCTGTTAAGTTAGGTGCAAATGGTATCGAAGAATTGCTAGAAATTGATTTGAATGAAGACGAGCAGGCGATGCTTAACACTTCTTCATCTCACGTTCGCGCAGTAATGGACGTTTACGACGGAATGAAGTAAACTCAACGTTTAAACTGCAAAGCTTACGCCCGGTTTCAGCTATCTGAAATCGGGCGTATTCTTTATATTGCAACTTGTTATTTCAACCAAAAACTTAATACCAGACCCTATGATGAAATCATCTATCCTCAGCCTTTTCTGCCTGATTCTGACCTGTTCTTTGTTTGCACAAACGGATTGTAATCCTTACATGCCTGCGGAGGAAGGCAATACCTGGGGAATTACCGCCTATTCTCCGAAAGGAAAGACCGACGGAATCATACGCTATGAGCTTCTCGAGAAAGAAGTGAGTGGAGACGATGTTACCTTTCGCATTCGAACCAAGTCTTTTGACAAGAATGATGAGGAAGTCTATGTTAGTGACTTTGAGGCGTATTGTAAAGACGGAGAGTTCAGCTTCGACATGGCTTTTATGATGGACGGAGCGGCAATGGCTGGTTACCAGAATATGGATGTAAACGTCGATGCTGGTGATTATCCCTTGCCTGATCTTGAAGCCGCAGCTGGCACCACTCTGCCAGACGGAACCCTAAAGGTGAACATTGCAACAGGAGGGCCTATCAATATGAACATGACCGTGGATGTGACAGACCGCACAATTGAAGGTCGTGAGAGCATAACGACTCCCGCTGGAACATTTGACTGTGTTGTTCTTTCGCAGACGGTAAAGACTAAGTTCGTAATGAAGGTAGAGGCCAGTTCTAAAGACTGGTATGCCCCTGGTGTTGGCCTAGTGCGTTCTGAGTCCTACAATCGCAAAGGAAAATTGACTGGATACAGTGAGTTGACTGCGCTTGAGAACTAAGATATGTCCACGGACAGTAATTATCGTGTATTGGCATTGTGCTGGCTGGCTTTTGCTGTCATTAATGCAACTTATAGTCATCTGTACTATGCCAATACCACGATTGATATTGAATACAGGGGCGGAGCAACATCAAGCTACCAACTTGTAGATATAACGTCTTGCGCCTCTATCCTTAGCTTTTTTGCGGTTATAATGATGTTGGTCTATGGCCGTGCGCCTAAACTCGGCAGGAGTGCTTTGGGCTGGTTGCACCTGGTAGGCACGCTTGCGGCAGTATTGATGATATGGAAAGTCGTTTCACTAGCGCTTTCCTTTGGTGTACCCATGCGCTATTACAGTGGAGACGAAGAAGGTGCTCGCTCCCTGATCAGGCAACGCTACGACTTAATTCTATGGCAATTTCGAGGCGCTGTTTTCTTGTTTGTTGTAAGCCAAGTACTCCTCATAATCAATCTTGTTCGCAAAGGTGGTCAGGATGATCTTCCAGGAGATAACCAGATACTGGATGAGATCGAGTAAGGCCTAGCTGCAATATTAGTTCTTACTGCCACCTTCAGGAATAGAATCCAAAATCCGACTTTCCTCGAAAAGTACTTCACCATTCTCAAGCAGGCGGTTCTTTTCCTCCTCTTTGCGTAGCTGCAAGAATCCCTCCACTACAGGGAGAGGATCCAATGGCTTTTTGTTGAGATGTCGATGATACATCACTAACAGAAAACGAGTCATGTCATCCGGGTGAAAAAGCCCCATGGTGTTGAGATAGGCAGTCAATCGTGACCCCCCATAGAAGCCCCAGTTATGAGACATCCATCGACCTAGTCCGAAGAACGGCCGGGTGGCCGCCCCCTGTTCGGATAAGCGTTCAAAATTAGCCCGATCAGATGGTTCTGATAAACGGTTAAGTTGAACAAACACTTCTGCGAGGTCGCGCGGAATGTACACGCCGTACAGCATTTCCTGGCGTACTCGCCATTCGTAGGATTCTTCGTACTCTTCTTCCGTTGCTGCTGGTTGTCCTTGAGCAAATAGGTAATCACTAGCCCCCATGAGGGCTATGAAAGAAAGTACTGTATAAAGCTTCATCGTAGGGAATCGAGTTGATTTGTGCTAAAAACGATGCCCATCACTGAATAGTATGCCGAGGCACATAGAGTACTACCAGCGAATTAGAGCAGAGCCCCAGGTGAAACCACTTCCAAACGCAGCTAAACAAACGAGATCTCCACGTTTTACGGCCCCAGCCTCAACTGCTTCAGACAAAGCAATCGGAATGGATGCTGCCGTAGTATTACCGTACTTTTGGATGTTATTCCAAACCTGGTCATCACGTAAACGCAGTGTCTTCTGCACAAACTGTGAAATTCGAAGGTTGGCTTGGTGTGGTACTAGCATGTCGATATCTCCAAATGATAAGCCAGCATCATCCAAGGCTTCTTTGATTACCTCAGGGAACTTGCGCACCGCTAGTTTAAATACAAATTGCCCTTCCATATTCGGATAGTATTGGCCATTTTCTAGCATATGCGGAGTAATGAACATCTCACCGCGTACATCTGGTCCTGGATAGCCATAATCATATTCCTCTCCCGCTTGTTCGTGGTGATAACCACCGTGCGCGCCCGGATTGATAAAGGCCAGTTTTTCAGCATACGTACCATCACTATGCAGCTTGGTAGTCAGAATCCCTTGGTTATCCTCTTCTGTAGGTTGCACTAAAACTGCTCCGGCACCGTCGCCGAAGATTACTGTAACGTTACGACCACGTGTGCTAAAGTCCAAGCCCATACTGTGCATCTCAGCGCCAACAAGCAAGACGTTTTTATACATGCCTGTGCGAACGAACTGGTCAGCAATAGATAGGCCGTAGACAAAACCAGAACATTGATTTCGGATATCAAGAGCACCGATCTCTGTCTTGGTAATTCCCAATTCACGTTGCAAGAGTACACCACAGCCAGGGAAATAGTAATCTGGACTTAAAGTGGCAAAGATGATAAAGTCAACCTCGTTTTTATCGACACCTGCTTGAGCGAGCGCTTTTTCTGCTGCTCGTGCGCCCATAGTAGTAGTGGTTTCTTTATGCTTGGTGGCATAGCGCCGCTGTTCAATTCCTGTACGTTCACGAACCCACTCGTCGGAAGTTTCCATCACCTTGGCGAGGTCATCATTCGTAACGATATTATCAGGGACGTAGTGGCCGATGCCGGCAATCTTTGCTCTAAACATAGTCTTTTAATTTGGCTGTTGTACCGCCACCATTGGGCCCAAATACGGCACAAACATCAGTTTTAGTCAGGGTTACAAACATAATTGCCGCCGACCTGATTACCAAAAAATGGGAAAAGTTTTCAGTATTATTTGATTTTTGGGGAAACCCAGCAAGAAAACCAGTATTTTCGTAACATACTTGATGTGGAAAAATTCTCCGTAAAATGATACACTTAGGCATCGTCGAAGATGAAGGCCTGATGCTGCAAAGTATTCGGGAAACCTTTTCGAACAACCCGGGTATCTCGATCACACTCGAAGCCCAAACAATGGAGGATTGTCTTGAAGAGCTCACCTCTGACCTACCTTTGACAACCTTACTTTTAGACATCAATTTACCAGGTATGAGTGGCCTAAGGGGCATCCGTCATTTGAAGGAGAAGCGCCCTAATCTTGATATTATCATGCTCACCAATAAGGACAGCTCTGATGATATTTTCAAGGCGCTTTGTGCTGGGGCAGTGTCCTATATTTCCAAGAAGAAAGCTAGTCCACCCGTTTTACGGGAAGCGGTCACTACGGTTTCTCGGGGTGAATCTTATATGTCACCAGGAATTGCACGTAAAGTGATTCAGCACTTTGCTCCCCCAGATCGGGCTAAGGCTAATCCTGTCCTGACGCCTCGGCAGCACCAGATTGTAGAGCTGCTCACGGATGGTCTAAGTTATAAGATGATCGCAGACAAGCTCATTATTTCGGTGGAGACTGTCCGTGATCATATCAAGAAAATCTATCGAGCCTTACAAGTTAATAGTAAGGCGGAAGTAATCCGGAAGAAGCTTGACGGTGAGATCTAAATGGCATATAGGACCAATTGAACGGTATCCTCTTTTACTGTTCTGCTTTTTGGTCTGCATGTATTTGCCAGGCCAGCGATTGATCTATGATCATTATGGAATTCGTGAAGGCCTTTCCAATCGCTTGATCCGTGATATTGAATTGGATGAGCGCGGCTTGGTTTGGGTAGCTACACCCAATGGGTTGAATCGCTTTGATGGCTATGATTTCGTCCCTTTCTCTACGACCAAGAGCTTTTCTCCTGAGCATAGACTTTCACAGTCTTACGTTCGTTGGACAGCGACTACGCCAGACGGGCAACTCTTCCTATTCTATGAAGACCTTTACTCCTCTTTTGATATTTTTGATCCTGTATCCTTTGAAGTTCGAAAGATCGAAGTAGCACTAAAAGTCGAAGGACAGCCACGCCAATTTTATGTAAGCCGAGACTATGTGGTGTACGTCGTTTCAAAAGGAGATGGATTTACTGCCATTTCGAAATACGACTACGAAGCAGATGAGTTTTCTGAAGTATGCCGATTAAAGGAAGAATGGGATCGGCAGTATCCCCAGATTAATCTGATTGTGGACCATCAAGGCCAGGTCGTGATCTTTGATCAAGAACATGGCTTGCGAGTTTGTTCAGAAGGCACGGGAATTTCCAAATACCTTTCTGCAGGTGTACAAAATCAGAGTACACGATCTTCACATCTGAATATTCTTTATGAGGATCAACAAGACCGTATCTGGTTGTCCTTCTCGGATACGCCGGGCTTGTTTCAGCTGGATATGGAGAATGATAGCATTAGCCTCTATCAAGGGTTAGATCGTGATGTGAACTACGCCTACGTCTGGGAAGATGAGAAGGCAAATCTCATTTTTAGCGAAGCCTCTACAGTTGGGAATTTTGCAGAAAGCCAGCATCTATGGTGCCTAACAGCTGATCAACGGGTATTGAACTTTGATCAATTGCTCGAAGTAGGTCGGTACATTGTAGATATAAAGAGTCAAGATTTTTTCCGGACGATCTTCATTGGTACAGATACGGGACTAAAGGTCGCCCAAAGTACGACTACCCGTATTGATCAGTACCTTTCTGCAGGCCTGAACGAGGGTCAACGTGGAGCCTCCATGCGAGGTATTAGCACGGATGGGGAAGGAACTGTATTCTTTGGTAGAGAAGTAGATTACTGGTACACCTTGGATACCAAAACTAAGTTGCTCGACACCATTAGCCTACAAGACAAGTATGGCAACTACTTGAGATTCAATAACTGCCAGGGACTTTGGTTCCAAGCACCGAAATATTTATGGGGTGTTACTGGTGACGGAACGGATCGAAGGATAGGATACTTGCATCGTTATGATGTGGAAAATTGTACTACGAAGACCTTTGAATATCCTGATGCTTTAACTGCTTATTCCACCTTTGGCGATAGTACGTTCTACTTCGGCACACGCTCGGAGGAAAATATTTATAGTCTTGTCTATTTCGATCAGCGGAGTAATGACTTTTTCCCCTTTGTCGATGTCGATGGAAACAACCCATTTGCAAAGGCACACATCAGGTACATTCTGCCAGAGGGAGAACACTTGTGGATCGGCACAGAGCAAGGGCTCTTTGATGTCAATTCAAATACGGGGGAATACAAGAGGTATGTCCGAAGACGTAGTACATTGGATGGGGAAGGTATTGCGGTAGATTTAGCAGATAACACCATTTATGAATTGCATCTAGACGATAACGATGTACTCTGGATAGGCACACTAAATGGCCTAAGTTCTTACGATCGTTCGAAGGATGAATGGCGATCATACACGACCAAGGATGGCCTAGTGTCTAATACCATTGCTAGCATTTTGCCAAGCAATTATGGAGGTCTTTGGGTGAGTACTTATAATGGGTTATCCTATTTCACACCAGATAGCGATGAGTTCAAGAGCTTTTATCAAATTGATGGCTTAGCCCATAATGAATTTAACCGCTTCTCAGCTTGTATCGATGCAGACGGTCGTTACTACCTAGGAGGAGTTAATGGTGTTAGCTCATTTTTGGAAGAAGATCTCCTGGTTAGCCGAAATATTCCGAAGGTACTGCTGACTAGCTTTTCGCATTACAACTCTCGTCTAGACTCTACCATTGTAATGGCCGCGAGTTTGCTGGATAATCCCTACAATCCGTCTATTGTAATTGAACCCTATTACTCTTATTTCAGTCTAGATTTTGCACTTCCGATATATACGCCAACTACCAATAACCGTTTCCGATATCGAATAGGGAAGGACCCTAAACAAGAGTGGATCTACCTAAAGGGCGACCGGAGTCTCCGATACAACGATATTAAGGCCGGGCGCTACACCATTTATGTACAAGGAGCAGATGCCAATGGTAACTGGGGTAAAGAATCATTGGAGATCAACATGTTCGTTCGCGAGGTCTTTTTCAAACGGCCTTGGTGTTACTCAGCCTCATGGTAGGTGGGTTGGTGTATGCCATCCTTAGGTACCGCTTGGAGGAGAAACTTAGGATGGAACGTTTACGAACACAATTGGCCAGCGATTTGCATGACGAGGTGAGTGGTTTGTTGGCTGGAATTTCGCTTCAATCGGAGTTGCTTCGCTCACAAATTGAGGATCGGCAGATTGATCAAAAACTTCAGCACATTCGCCAGGCAAGTCAGCGGGCGATGTCGAAAATGAGTGATGTCATCTGGTCTATTGACTCTCGGCGAGATCGCTTGAGTGAGCTAATCAGTCGTATGGAGGAACATGCTGATGAAGTCCTCCTTCCACTAGAGGTTCGTTATGACCTCAAGACTGTCCATATGGAAACAGATGGGCCTATTCCTGCAAATATTCGACAGAACATCTATTTTATTTACAAAGAAGCGATCAACAACGTAGCTAAGCACGCTAACGCTAGCAAAGTTGATATTTGGATGGGCAACAATGGTCCACAATTTGAACTTCGTATCAAGGATAACGGCGGAGGCCATTTAGAAGCTACTGATGAAAGTAAGAAGCGCAGAGGCCAGGGTTTAGCTAACCTGAGAATGCGCGCCCAACGCCTGGGGGCTGAGATTGATATCCTCAATGGCCAAGGATTTACGATTCACCTACGCATGAAACGATTCATTTGATTTCGTGGCGCTAAAGATTCATAAAAGGCTGGGTGAATTGAATTGGAAAGCGATATCTTGCGAGCCGCAAATTCAGACTTGTTATGAAGATTATCTGTATTGGCCGCAACTATGCTGCACATGCTAAGGAGCTCAATAATCCAGTTCCATCTCGTCCGGTTGTATTTATGAAGCCAGCTAGTGCCTTGTTAGTCAATGGCAAACCATTTTACTATCCAGAATTCACCAAGGATCTTCATTTCGAAACAGAACTGGTACTGAAGATTGGCAAAAATGGTCGACATGTCCAACCGGAATTTGCACTAGACTATATTCAGGAAATTGGCCTTGGAATCGATTTCACTGCTCGTGATTTGCAGTCTGAACTTAAGGCGAAAGGCCACCCTTGGGAATTGGCTAAGGGTTTTGATGGTTCTGCGGTTTTAGGCAACTTTATGAAGCCAGCAGAGCTGCCAGGCTTCTCTAATCTGGAGTTTTACCTGGAGAAGAACGGTGAGCGGGTGCAGCACGGTTTCTCCAAGGATATGCTCTTCTCTTTTCAGGATATCATCTGCTTTGTTTCCCAATACTTTAAATTGCAAATGGGAGACCTCATCTATACCGGCACACCAGCGGGGGTAGGTCCGGTCACTATTGGCGATCAGCTACGAGCATTCATTGTTACAGCTAGTGGTTCAAAGGAGCTGCTTCGATGTGATGTAAAGTAGGGGCAAATGCCACTTATTTTCCGGGCTTTAACCAAAGTCTTAGTTCTGGACTATCATTTCTATCCCGTCCGATTAGATCTACGCAACTGAACATGATAGATTTATCTTCTGCCCCGGGCACTACGCCACGGCAGACGCCCATTTCCCCATCGAAATTTTCATAGACAAAGAGGATTTCGCCGTCATTCAGGCCTGCGATACGAGAGCTGAAATCGATGGGGTTATTGGGTGACTTTAGAGAGCTAACCTCTCCACTGAACTGAAAGCCATTCGAACAACTGTCTTGGGCTATTTTCCCATCGCCAATTTTGATCTCAGCACCAGTAGAATCTCGAGTGTATATGTCCCAATTGCCAGCAAGATTATAAGCCTGATGGCAATCAATAGGGGCTGGTTGGTAGGCGAAATAACTGATACACCAAACACCTATCGCCGTCAAGAGTATGGGGACATATGTTTGCCACATAGGGCGGTAGGTATGCGGTGGTTGCGCGCTTGTACCAAATAGATTTTTCTCGACTTTTTCTCCATCAAGTTCTCGACTCATTGCGGCAAGAAGTGTTAGCAAATTCTTGCTAATCCGACTGTAAGCCAGGCTCCGTTCTTCATCTGATTTGGTGCCGGTCATGGTATCCCGGTCAAGGCGCTTCCAGCGAGAGCTAAGGCTAAGTATTTCATTCTTATAGCCAGTCGCGTCTTTCACGGCAATAAGGCGATTAAGTACCTCAGCCGTCTTACTTTGGGCAATAAGCTCTTCGCACTCTGCGAGATAGGATTTCGTGAGTAGCATTTGTGAATATGGATTGGTCGATGCTAACCCAAGATACGAAACCTTAACTAGATGCGTCGTTAGGACAACTGTTGCAGTTCTAAACGGATCCAGTCTTTATTACTGGCACTATACTTTGGATTATCCAGTCGCTCTAAGAGTTGGCTATGTTTCTTTTGCCATCGTTCTTCGTTCCAGTAGGACCGTTCATATCGCAAATCAAATAGCCGGCCAAGCATCTTTAAGAAGTTTTGATAAGTCTGCTTCTTCGCGGTGCTCAATTGCTTATTTCTTAGAATAAATTGCCGACTGGCAAAGAGTAAGGCACGGAAGGCCTCAGCTTCTTGTAGGAGGTAGTATATTTTCAGTTGAATCGTCTTGGCTGCCATTTGGTAAAAGGCATCCGTAAATTCCACCTCATTAAGGCCTTGCAGAGCCTCGGTATAATCTCCCTTTTCGTACCGCAGTGCGCTTAAATTGTAATGAAAAGCATTGTGTTGATCCTTTTGTGGAAGCTTTTCACGGTACTGATGGATAAAACCCTCCGTCCACTCCCATGCCTTTAGCCGACTGGCAGTGGTGATAACATTGGTATAAGTCCATTGTGTGAGTCGCCCATCCTGAAGCAGTAAGCCTTCCCGCAATAAATCCTGGTAGATGGTAAATACTGACTGGTAGAAGTGAGTATGCCCACGGTTGATTTGTCGAATACAGTAGTTCAAGAGGAAGTTGTACGCCATCTTCCGCTCATCGTCGGGTAAGGCATCCGGGTACTGACGTAGTTGGTGTTCTAACTCTCTGAATTTGTCTTCGTTGCTGTCTTGTCGAAGCAATTGGACCAATGCTACATATATGCCAATTGCCGGTTCTTTCTGGAGTAATTGTTCATCAGCTTGATAGCGCCTAAGAATTTCTTCGAGGTAGGGGAGTTCATATTCTCCTTGAATAATGCTCTGGCGACTTAGCATGCCGCAGTAGTTGATCAGTTGTTGGAGTGCATAATACTGATCGAGCTGTCTGCTTTGTTCCTGCAATGCCCCTGTGTATTGCCTGCGGCTAGCCATTAGCCCTAAGGTATCCTCAAAATGCGCCTGTCTCTGCCGAATACGGATGGCCTCCGCTCCTTTATTAATGCTACTAGTGCGCTTCCATTTCTTAAGGAGGCGTTCTGCTTGTTTTTTCAGATTGAGGTCTAGTAGATATATTATTTGGAGCTCAGACTGCAAGTCTGGTTTCTGCTTTAGTTGCTCATAGCTTAGAAACTGATAGGTGTATTGTAGCAGATCAGAAATGTAATTATTAAGGCTTTTCTCTTGGTAAGGTTTATTCGGAAACAAGAGTTTCCAGCAGGTTTCCTTGGCGAAAGTCGGTTGCTTCCAATTTGCAGTATGGTTGAAAATGGTTGTTGCCAATTGGCGGATGATCAGGTTGCTGCAGTGATACTCAGACTGCATGAACTTCAACCAGTTTTGCCGTTCGCTAGCACTAAGCTTTTGTAGAAGAGAAAAAAGTAATGTGTTCTGCATACTTTTAGTAGACGAAGAGAGTAATTTTATTTCTATATTCTTTTAATATAAAAAATTGATATACAGCAGTTAATTTATTTTATTCGGAATTGTATTGTCTACAATTGATGCATAATGTAGTGTTTTTATTTTAGATGTACAGCTACATTTGCTATTGTTCACGCAAAATGCTGATCGCTGTTTCTATAATCCCATAAAAAATACAAGATGCTAAAACCGCTTTTATCACTACTGCTCTGTTGCTTTCTCTGGACAATTTCGGCTCAGAGTACCGATTGTAGCCTCGGACTGGTTCTGAGTTCTACAACGGCAGAAGCCGGAGAAGAAATTACTATTGATGTTACGACTCGACAATACAACGCTATTGTTGGAATGCAGTATAGCCATCAATGGAATCCACAGGTCTTAGATTTTATAGAGGTCACCTACAACCAAGATCTTTCTATTAACGCTGCTAACTTCGGATTGACTTCGGAATTGCTCGACCAGGGAATTCTCAATTTCACCTATGTTAATCCGCTCCTGCAAGGAAACACCTTAGCCGATGGTGAAGCACTCTACAGTATTCGCTTTGAAGTATTGAGTACAGAGGAAACCACGATTGAGCTGGTACCCTTAAGTGGTACAATAGAGTTTATCGATGATGCTCAATCTCCACTCCAGAATTTTTACCTAATCAATGGAAGGGTAGGGGCTGCCGATGCTTACCCTAGCATGAATAGCGCGTGCATTTTACCCCAAGCTTGTGACGATCCTGACCTTGGCCGAATTGACATTTCTCCAACTGGAACGGAAAGTCTATCTGTTGCCTGGAGTTCTCCTGGAGGCTTTATGGGGGAGGGAGTAGCGATTACAGGATTGAATGCTAGTGTTTATGATATGACGCTTGCCGATGCACTCGGAAATTCTGTGACAGGTACATTCTATCTAGGCTCGGAGACTGAACTAGATGTTGACTTGAGTGTAGATGCTGATCTCTGCGGCGAACCTGCTGACGGATCTGTTTCTACTACTGTCAGTGGTGGTTCAGGCAACTACGGCTATCAATGGAGCAACGGCGCTACCACAGCAAACATCGAAAACGTGCCTGCTGGCACATATGATGTTACCATCACTGATCTGGATTCTAACTGCAGCGTTACGGCTTCTGCAACCGTCCAAAGTAACTCTACGCTGATTGGTTTCTTCAATAGCAACAATCCTAGTTGTGAAGCAAATGCTGATGGTAGTTTGACGATCAATGTAGAAGGACCACCAGAAGCTTCTCCACTTACTTATTCTTGGTCAAATGGCGCTACCACAGAAACGGCAGAGAATCTCGCGGAAGGTTTTTACAGCGTGACCGTTGGTGATGCCACAGGTTGTAGCACAGTCTTCTCTACCTTTTTAAGTGCGGATGAGCTACTCCTGAACGCGGATGTAGTAAATACCACTTGCGAGTCGAACAACGGAAGTATTACCCTTCAACTAAACCCTGGTGACTATACCATTTCATGGAGCAATGGTGCTAGTTCTGCCTCAATTGACAACTTAGGTGTTGGTTCCTATGATGTTACCGTCACTGATAATACAACAAACTGTAGCACCACCGCTAGCTATGACATTACAGGAGAAGAGTTGGCCGCTTCCTGGACTTATGAGTGTTTCGATCTCGATGGCCAATTAATGACGGATATCACCGTGTTGGTTTGGAATATGTCTGGACCATATCAATTCGATTGGAGCAATGGTGAGTCTGCCTCCGCACAAAGTTTTCATACGATTACAGTTCCTGCCGGTGGCACTTATGATGTGACGATCACTAGTGCCGAAGGCTGTACTGTAGTAGTTAGTGATATAGAACCCCTATGTGCCAACAATGAAGTCGAACTCTATCTATCACCAGCAACGACGTCAATAGGTAACGGTGAGACACAGTGCTTTGAAGTTCAGGCCAGCAATTTCAATCAAATTACGGGCCTACAGTTTACGCTGGCTTGGGACGCAACGAAAGTCTCTTTTGATGAATTAGGTGAATTATCGCTTCCTGACCTTGTAGGCGCTAACTTCAATACCAATCTTACGGATGATGGCTTAGTGAGTGTTTCTTGGCTAGCCTCAGATGTGCTTACTGGTGTGAGTTTGCCAAATGGTAGCTCTTTATTCGAAATATGTCTTAGTGGTGCAACTTCTACAGAAACCTTTACAATCCTAGATTTTAGTGACTTTCCTACACCACTAGAAGTTACCAATGTTGATTTGAGCACGCTTCAGGTTAACACCCAGCACGCCCTGATTCAGCTGAATGGTGGCGGTGGAAATGGAGGTGAAAACCTTGAACTCCATCTTGCATCCGCAGCGGTTGCTCCCGGAGAACAATTTTGTGTATCAGTAACCACACAGTCTTTTACTGATATCCGCGGAATGCAGGGTACGATAAGTTGGGATCAGGATGCGCTACAATTAACTGGATTTGATAATTTCAATCTGCAAAACCTCACCGACAATAGCTTCGGTGAATTAGCTGAGGCACAATTAGAGGGCTTACTACGATTCTTCTGGATAGATCCTAATGCTGAGGGCGTGACCGTAGCAGATAATAGCACGCTTTTTGACCTGTGCTTTGTCGCTACAGGAGCACCGGGCACTTACACAGTGGATTTTGTAAACGACCCACTTCCACTAGAGGCCGTTGATGGTGACCTGGAATTTGTGAGCATAGAGACACAAGCGGGCCAGGTGATTATTGGAGAGCAAGGCGAAGGTGCAGTGGTTTTGGAAATTGTTAGCGGTGCAGTAGCCCCTGGTGAGACCATCTGTGTGCCTGTTCGGGCTGTACAGTTCTCGGATATTGTCGGTATGCAGTTCAGCATGAATTGGGATCAGAGCAGAATCCACTTTGATGATCTGAATTTCCCGGATAACGTACTGGAGGTGTCAACTTCCGATTTCAATATCGATCCGGACGCCGGCAATCTGAGAATTTCTTGGGTGGCCAGCCAGTTAGACCCAATGAGTCTTGCGCCTGGCACAACACTGTTTGAGCTTTGCTACACCGCACAGAGTATTACCGGGCCGGCAGGAATCTCGTTCAGTTCCACGCCAACTGCCATCGAGTTTATTCAAGGTACAGAGGTGGTTCCGTTTATTCCTATGAATGGAACGGTAATGATCACAGAGGATAATCTAGTATGGCCTGGTGACACGAATAACGATGGGGTAGCTAATAATCTTGATGTATTCCCTCTTGGCTTGGGATACACTGCGAACGGCGATGCAAGAATTAATCCGAGCACCGCCTGGGTACCACAATTTGCTCCGCTATGGGCTGGAAGCACTCCTGGGAACGACGTTAATTTCCGACACGCAGACACCAATGGTGATGGTACAATCAATGCCTCGGATACAACGGCTTTATCTTTCAACTGGGGACAAACTGCCGACCAGTTTGGCGAACCAGAAGACCCTGCGTCTTTCTTAACTGGGGCGCCTATATATGTACAAGCAGACACCTTACAAGCTGGCGTTCAGGTTCGCCTACCCATAATGCTTGGAGCAGGAGAGCCTGTGGAGCAAGCGTATGGCCTTGCATTTACACTCCGTTATGATCCTGAGACGGTCGAATTGGGCTCAATTCACCTGGAAGCCAATGGCTGGCTGCTCGGAGAACCCGACGAGCATTTATTGATGTACCATGACTACCCAGCTGATGGACGGGTAGAAGTAGGTATGGTTCGAATCGATGGACAAGGAGTTTCAGGAGAAGGACAAATTGCTGAATTAATCATCATCATGGAGGATGTAATTCTACGGAATCTCATCGATGTGGAGACTTACTTCAAGATCGAAGATGTAGCCTTGATCAATCCTGGCGAAGTAGAAATCCCAACCTCTCCTCGTGAAACCACAGTTCTGGTTGAAGGAGTAACAAATACGGATGAATTACTTGATAATAGTGCCATTCAGATCGCACCGAATCCAACGGTAGGCCTTGTACAAATTCGTGCTCAAGACCTAGAATTGCAGCAGCTGGAATTGCTCAATGCTCGAGGAAGGACACTTCTACTTGATGAAAACCCCGACCCGATAATAGACTTAACCAATTATCCGGCAGGCATCTACTACCTACGCATCAGCACCGATCAAGGTATGCTGTATGAGAAAGTAGTCAAACAATAATCCCAAACAAGTAATTAAACCGGATAAGCGCTCTCTCTGACCATTCATTAATCCCATTCAAGAAAAGACTATGTACAAATACTTGCTAAATATTATTCTAATCGCTTCCTGCGGGATCTTATCTGCCCAGACCTATTCACTCAGCGGAACTATTGAAACCGTAAGCGAAAGTGGAGTAGGCGGGGTTGAGCTGGAAGTAGTTGATCCAAATGGAGACATTGTTGGAAGTCTCATTACAGACTGTACTGGCACGTACTCTTTTAACAATTTGGAGCCCGGAATTACTTACGCCTTACGAACTTCTAAGAATGGCTCAGTATACAATGGTCATTCTGCTTACGACATGGTACTCATTTCCAAATACCTCCTCGGCACCTATGAATTTGATAATCCATTCCAGCTGGCTGCAGCGGATAACAATGAGTCTGGCCATGTCTCTGTTGCCGATATTGCCTGGCTACAGTCAGTCATTCTCGCGATTGAGGAAAATTACCCTGGTGAAAACTGGTTGTTCTTTCGGCCAGCAGATAGCCAGGCCCGTACCAGTTTTGATTTTGTCTTCAGTGACGACACCACCGACTTTGACCTAATCTCCGTCAAAAAAGGAGATGTCAACGACTCTGCAGACCCTTGTCAATAACCTCCTAACAACTTTCAAAAAACTAATCATGACTAAGCTATATAACCTACTATTGCTATTGGCGTTTTGCCCGATAGCCCTTAATGCTCAACTTGAAATCAACGGAGATATCACCTTCCCTAATGGTTTGCCGATCTGCAATGCCTTAGTGGAGTTACATAATGCCAATGGTGATATCCTTGCCCAAGACCTAAGCGAAGCAGATGGCACCTTCACATTATCCGATCTGCCAGCTGGAACAGATTATACTTTGCATTTCTCTAAAGATGGCAACCCATTGAATGGTACCTCCACTTTTGATATGGTACTAATCGCGCGCCGAATTCTAGGCATTGATCCACTACAGGACTACGATGTATGGATTGGAGATGTCAATGGTTCAGGTACTTTAACTACCTTGGACATGATCTTTATGCGGAGACTTATCCTCAATATTGACACCGAGTTTCCGGTCCCGACATGGGCTTTCGATGAGCCTCAAGCTAGTGCGCCGGATAACCAGATTTCAATTGCATCACTTACCGAAGATCTTACTGTAGATGTAATTGGCGTCAAGCGTGGCGACTTAAACGGTTCCGCCCAAGTGAATTGTGACTAGTTGACGGACTTGTGTAGAAGGACCCTATTACCCATTTAAAAGATTTTATCGCGCTCCAACTTCAAAAGAACAGGTCTTGTAAGTTCCTGAATTGAAGTTGTCTCATAATCCCGAAAACATGCATTTTCAAAAAACGCTCTTTGGCGCTGTACTTATCAGCGTCCTGATTTTACTATCTAGTACCACTGCCCATGCTCAACAACGAAAGAAGCAACTGCAATGGGAAGGTCGCATTGGAGTTGGCCTATTGCCCACCTTTTTGAAAGACCACGCTAAGACAGAAGTACAACCCATTTCGATGGAACTTCGGTTTCGTCCCACACAGCGATTTAGTCTTGGATTAATGGCTGGTACTTCTGTCAGTCAAGCTTACCAAACACATCACACCGGTGAAAGTCGGCTTGTCCGCAACAGCTTTCAAATGTATGCGCTGCGTGCTGCCATTCATACTGCTGCATATGAAAAATGGGAAATTTATGGTGGCACCGCCTTTGGCTATACTTTCTTACTTAGAGACTGAAGGGCCAAAACCGGATGAGGAACTTAGTTTCTTTCCGCAAACCAAAGAACGTGATGGGATCTTGTTTTCTGCATTCTTAGGAACCAACTATCACGTCTATAAGTCTGTCTATCTCTTTGGAGAAATTGGATTTGGTCTAACCCTAGCTACACTTGGACTTTCGGCATCCTTCTAGTGAGGTTCACAAAAAATGGGGAGCACATTGATTAATGTGCTCCCCATGATAGGTTACTGAAGGAATTATCCCTTAGGGCTTAATCCCATATAATTCCTTTCCAGCTTCCTCGTACTTGTCACCCTCCGCCCAAACAGGCTTAGTAGGATTGTTGGCAATCATTCGACAGCTGTGAGCGAAAGCCATGCAGTATTTTGTAAGATAATCGTAGTCGATGGTGCTGGGCTCATCACCTACCTGGTGGTAGTACTTCAGTATTTCAGCATCGAATTCTTTAAATCCTGGACTGAAGGTCAGAGCAGGTACACCCTTGCGAGCGAAAGAAACGTTGTCTGAACGATCAAACAGACCTTGTTCTGGAGCAGGATCAGCAATAATCTCCAGGCCGAATGGCTTAACACCTTCCTGGATCATCTCATTGGTGCCAGTGCGATCCCAACCAAAAATGGAGATCGCTCCGGTATCGCTAT
This sequence comes from uncultured Lewinella sp., assembly GCA_913057725.1. Lineage (GTDB taxonomy): Bacteria > Bacteroidota > Bacteroidia > Chitinophagales > Saprospiraceae > Lewinella. The sequence continues at coordinate 36,887 of CAJXOS010000014.1, read as the reverse complement.
AGCCTGCACCGTCTGTATTGAAGTTAAAGATCACTTTGTCTAGTGGGATAAGTGGATTGTCAGCGTAGTAGGAACTACCTAATAGTCCAAGTTCTTCACCCGTTACAGCCAGAATAATTACCGAGCGAGCAGGACGCTCTGCTGCTAAGGCCTTTGCTGTATTTAACATAGCAATTGTACCAAAAGCATTGTCACGTGCACCATTGAAAATACTGTCTTGCTCGGTGTATTGACCGCCCTGTGAACCAACACCTACGTGATCAATATGCGCTGTGATCAAAAGATATTCATCCTTTAGTTCAGGATCAGTACCCTCTAAAACGCCCACTACATTTTGGCAATAAACCCGCTCCCGCTTGAACCCACTAGAACTAAGGTTTACTTTTAGCTTTTTGGCTGTTTGAATATCGGTAAAGGACAGATCATCCGTTTTGTTGAGCCAAGCATAAGTGATAGTACTTGGTGCTTCCTCATCTTCGTCCGCCAAGCTTAGACTCTCACCGCCAAAGTAATTAGCGAACATAGCCCATGGGAATGGAAGCTGGTATAACTCTACCAATGCGATTGCCCCCTGCTCTTCCGCTAATTTGCGCTTTTTGCGCATTGCACCCAGGATACTACTTGGATCTTTTGATCCTGGAGGGCCAGGAAGTACAAACACTACTTTGCCTTCTACATCCAGGTTTTCGTAATCGTTGTGGTCTGTTTCTTCATCCACCCAACCATGGCCGGCAAACACACCTTTTGCTTTTGCATTAACGGCAGGACCAGCAAGGATTAGGAAGTCTGTAGTTGCTTCTAGTTCTACATTGTTGACAGTCATACTGGAAGACTGGGGTGGGGTAGAAGCATCGAACGGCACCTTTTGCATATAGTTCTCTGCACCCTCTGGTGATTCATAGCCATAGGCCCGCAAGTGAGAAGCTAGATACTCGGCGGCAATCCGATTACCCTTACTCGCGGTGTAACGACCTTGTAGAAAGTCACCGGCAAGGAATTCCATCTGAGAGCGAATATCTTCCTTCTTAAGCTCAAATTCGGGAAGCTGAGCAGCTTCATCTTGAGCACTTAGCGATAGGCTGGCAATCATTAGTACCAGCAAGCTAATCTTCTTGTACATATGGTGTTTGCTTTTATTAATCTGAGGTTTCTTTATTAAAGGCCGCAAGATAGCTATTCGGGCGCATAAAAATAGCCGCCAAAATGAAAGCTCTGGCGGCTATGAGACTATTTATGCGGTCAAATGACCATAAGCTGATTCTAATCAATATTCGGCTGCGGAGTCGTCCGTAGATACGGCTTGATTTTAGTATGGCCTTTGGGGAATTTGGCAGGTATATCTGCATCAGCAATACTAGGCGATATTACTACGTCCTGACCATGCTCCCAATCTACTGGCGTTGCCACACTGTAGTTGTCGGTAAGCTGTAGAGAGTCAATCACCCGAAGGATCTCATGGAAGTTACGACCGGTGCTAGGTGGGTAGGTCAGTGTCAAACGCACTTTCTTATTAGGATCGATTACAAAGACCGAGCGGACCGTCACTTTTGTGGTCGCATTCGGGTGAATCATATCGTAAAGCTCAGCAACGTTTCGGTCATGGTCGGCGATAACCGGGAAGTTCATCTCTACTTCCTGCGTCTCTTCAATGTCTTTGATCCATTCATGGTGATCAGTCAAAGGATCAACACTTAACGCAATTGGCTTTACTCCGCGCTTTGCAAACTCCTCCTTTAATGCTGCAGTTCGCCCTAGCTCAGTAGTACAAACTGGGGTAAAGTCTGCAGGGTGTGAATACAGTACATCCCAGCTATTACCAGCCCAGTCATGAAATTGGATGTCTCCTTCCGTAGTTGAGGCGGTGAAATCTGGAGCGGTGTCTCCTAATCTTAATGGCATGTCTTTTTAGTTTTTAGAGGTATAAAATTGATGTAATACTAATAATCACTTACCTATGCGGATAGGGTAGTGTTTAAAATGGCTCGCTTCCTGGTAATACAAAATTGCCTTTGAATGCTGCTTTTTTACGCAGACGAGGACTCGGAAGGCGGCCATTAAATTGGTCACTTAGAAAATCATTTAACAATAAACTTACTGTCTTTGTTTCTGTCAAAAAGCCATCATGACCAAAATCACTGGTGATGATTTCGAAGCGAGAATAAGGGATGTGTTCCGCGAGTTCAGATTGCTCTGCGACAGGGAAAAGAATATCACTATCTATCCCTATCACAAGCGTACGAGCTTTGATTGTGGATAGTGCTTTTTCCAAACTCTCACGCCCTCGTCCGATATGGTGGCTATCCATCGCCCGGCTCAAAACCCAGTAAGAACTGGGGTCGAAGCGCTTCCAGAGTTTCTCACCTTGATAGCGTTGATAGCTGCTGGCTCGATAATCATCTAGCTTATCCTTATCTGTTTCTCCCTGTGATTGATCATAAGTCTGATAATGCCGATATGATAACATCGCAATTGCTCTAGCAGCTTCCAAACCACGGCGCCCTGCTTCAGGCTGATTAGTCCCTAGTGTTTCGTCAGCTTTCATGGCCATGCGCTGGGCTTCATTAAAAGCAATACCCCAGGGCGAGTGCCGAGCATTGGTAGCCAATAAGCAGAGATGTTTAAAGAAGTCTGGTGCTATTACAGCCCACTCCAGAAGCTGCTGGCCTCCCATGGAGCCTCCAATACCAAGGTACACCTTCTTAATTCCAAGATACTTGGCTAGCAATTGGTGAAGGCGAGCCATATCTCTGGTCGTAACCAGTGGGAAATCTAGTCCGTAAGGCTGATTGGTATTGGGTTCAAAATGACTCGGTCCAGTAGTGCCGTAGCAAGAACCAAGTATATTGGCACAAACGATGAAGTGTTTGTTCGGATTTATGGTTTCCCCTGCTCCAACTAGACCAGGCCACCATTCTACGGGGTCAGCGTTACCGGTGAGCGCATGACAGACCCAAACAACATTGTCTCCACGGTCATTTAGTTTGCCGTGCGTGGTGTAGGCAATGCTGAGTCTCGGCAGTTTTTCTCCGGACTCTAATTCAAAGCTATGTTCGAGATGTAAGTATGGCATTTTGCGGGCTAAATTGTAAGGGAGGCTGCCTCCTGGGTAGTGACAGCCTCCTCGTCCTATTTATTTAAACAGTAGTTGGGGTGCCAATTAACGCGAAGGCGTTTTGGAAATCAGCTTTGATATCGTCAATGTGCTCAATTCCAACACTCACGCGCAGAAGGTTTGGCAGAACTCCAGCGGCAATTTGCTCATCACTTGACAGCTGTTGGTGCGTCGTAGCAGACGGCTGAATGATGAGTGTCTTTGCATCACCAACATTGGCTAAGTGACTTACTAATTTCAAACTGTCGACTAGCTTGATGGTCTCTTCTTGACTGCCTCTTACCGTGAAACTCAGAACACCTCCGAAACCATTGCGTAGATACTTCTTCGCTTGTTCATGATTAGGGTGAGATGCCAATCCGGGGTAGTTTACTTGCTCCACCTGTGGGTGAGCTTCAAGCCACTCGGCCAGTGCCAGTGCGTTATCCGCAGTGCGTTGTACGCGTAAGCTGAGTGTCTCTAACCCCTGAAGTAAGAGGAAGGAGTTGAATGGGCTCAAGGCCGGGCCAAAATCACGCAAGCCTTCAACACGGGCGCGAATCGCAAAGGCAATGTTTCCAAATGGTCCTTCAGCACCAAAGACGTCATTGAAAACCAGGCCATGATAGCCTTCAGATGGCTCGCTGAACTGTGGGTATTTACCGTTACCCCAGTTGTAGTTGCCACCATCGACAATTACACCACCAATACTCGTACCGTGCCCACCGATCCATTTAGTAGCAGACTGCACTACCACGTTTGCACCGTGTTCGATTGGACGGCAGAGATATCCACCAGCACCAAAGGTGTTATCTACTACGACAGGAATGTCATACTGCTGCGCCACTTCAATGATGCCTGCAAAATCAGGTACATTAAAGCGTGGATTACTGATGGTTTCAAAGTAGATAGCCTTAGTGTTCTCGTCGATCAGACGCTCGTAGTCCGACGGTGACTCACCGGCAGTGAAGCGAGCCTCTACACCTAATCTTTTAAAGGCTACCTTAAACTGGTTGTAGCTTCCACCGTAGAGGTTGGAAGAAGAAACAAAGTTGTCACCGGCTTCTAGGATGTTGTTTAATGCGATAAACTGCGCTGCCTGACCAGAGCCAACTGCAACGGCCGCAACACCACCTTCCAAAGCTGCAATACGCTTCTCAAATACATCAGTGGTCGGATTCATAATCCGTGTGTAGATGTTTCCGAACTCTTGCAGGGCAAAAAGCTTGGCACCGTGCTCACTGTCTTTAAAGGTATAGCTGGTTGTTTGATAAATCGGCACTGCGCGTGAACGGGTGGTACCTTCTACTTCTTCTTGGCCAGCGTGTAGCTGGAGGGTTTCAAATCTTAGATTGCTCATCATTAAGGTTTTTTATAGTTAATCAAGATCAATACACAATCAGCGCTGATCTGGACCAGTAGACGATACAAAGCGATTGCCCTGGTACATACCAGAAGCTCCGCTGAACCGGTCCGGATAGCGATACTAGCAGCAACAACAGCACATCAAGCGTGCTGATGGAGCATCAATAAATTCTGTAAACTGAAAACTGGAAATGGCCGACAGCCCGAAAGTTAAAAACATGGCTTATCCCGATTTATATTTCCGCCCGGCAATATATCCGGTCGGCGGGATTTGGCACCTTTTGCTCCAGGGAGGAGCAAGGTTGCCAGGGGTTCGCAGAGCCCGATCTCTCCCCCCTTCGGTATAAAACGGATGTCGTCAGATATCCGATTGAGTGGCAAAAGTAAGGGTAGGCATTTAAAAAGTCAACCAGTTTAGTAGGAATTTAGTTTTTAATTGCACTATTTTCCGATTCTAAACACAAACATTGGATAAGAAATGAGCATAATCTGGTTTAATCACAGTACCACAAAAGGTAAGGTAGAAGAAGATTATGTGAGAGCGCAGTGCATACATTTGTGCAATCCCGACAGCTATCGGGATTCCCTATTTTGATGTAGCTGCAGAAAATTACTAAACAAATGAAAGTTACCTTAAAAAGGCTAGATGACGCCTTCCATATGCAAGCTTCAAATGAGGAAGGCCTTACGGTTGAAAGTGATGGATCACCGGCGATTGGCGGTAAAAATCAAGCTATGCGTCCCATGCAAATGGTCTTGTCAGCGCTAGGGAGCTGCAGCAGTATTGATGTAATTCATCTGCTCAATAAGCAACGCCAACCACTAGAAGATATTGAGATTGAACTCACCGCACAACGAGCTGATGCAGTGCCAGCGGTTTTTACCGATATCCAAGTACACTATAAGCTGTACGGCCCGTTAGATGAGAAGAAGGTCGAACGAGCCTGTCGTCTCAGTATGGAAAAGCTTTGCTCTGTTTCCAAGATGTTGGAGAAAGCAGTGAATATTACCTGGTCATACGAGCTCGCTACTAAATAGGAGAGTGGAAGTTGGAAATAGGCTCTTTCCTTTTCCAACTTCCAATAAGCATTTAGCCATTCACAGCCATCAGCGCACGTGGCTCCCGATCAGCTGTCATAGCCATCACTACGGCAGCAGTACAGAATACCGGACTGGTGATACAGTGATGGCCGCTCCAAGAGGCATTGCCGTTCTGAATGTTACTGTATAGCTCATTCATTCGCTGATACCAGTTTGTCCAGTTTTCTCCGCCCAAAGCAGCTAGCGATTCGCTCGTAAGCATATGGCTTAAGAACTCTTCACCACCGTTATTTCCAAAGCCTACTTGCACCTCGTCAGTAAGAACTTGGCGTGCTGCTGCTACATTCGTTACATAATCAGCAGCCATGGTTTCCGCATCATCGGCGTCGTAGCCCTGCTTTTCCAAAGCTTCAATGGCCAGAGCCTTGGAAAGGGTGTCTTGCGTCTGTTCCATTTCATTAGCTAAAGCCTGGCGTGTAGTGTTGGCCGCGGAGGCTGTTGCGCGTTGCGTACTACTTAAAGCATAAAGCGGCACGCCTGCAGCACTTTTAGTACGTACGCCGCCATCCGCATACACGTTTTGGCGCTGGTACGTACGAGAGCGATGCAGAACCTCCGGATTAACCGGACGACCAACCCGCTGTGCGAGCTCCAAGGCATTGTTACTCATAGATGAATTCAAGACTGGCGCCCAGCCCCGGTTGCTCCAACTTCCGTCATCTAATTGGGCAGCCTCCAGCATTGCAACACAGCGATCAAGGGCGCTCATCACACGTTGATAAATATGCCCGGCATCACCTAGATGCGGGGTCAGGCGAGCAAAATACTGCGCTGCTAAAGCTACGTCAACATTTTCACCAAGTTTAGACTGTGGTTGAGTCGCGCGCTGTTCAGTGATGTTGAGGGCCTGATCATCCGCATTTTCTGTAACGCTAAGGAGGTATTCGGTAGCATTTCCAAGATTTGATCGGTACGGACCAGCAGTGAGGTTACTCCCGGTTCGTAATAATGCCATTGCTACCAATGCTGTTGTCGCTGGATCGGTAGCTACAGCATGCGGATCCGAAATGTTCTGCCGACTGTGCAGTCCAGCGCCCCAACCACCATCTGGTGCTTGAGCTTCGGCGAGATACTCCAAGCTGTGTTGAAGATATTCCGGTAATGCTGGTAGCTCTTCAGCGGCAGGAATACCCCAGTCACCGCTATGAAAAGCTACGGGAGCAGCGGGATCTGGAACAAAGAAGGAGGTCACCTTTACCTTCGACCAACCATCATATTGATTGGAGGCCCAAACAAGGACGGCGAGGGTGGATAGAAAGAGTAAAAAGAATACAAGAATAAACAGAGAAGATTTGCGCATTGGTTGAGGGTTTATTGGGTAAAATGATTAATAGCAATTTACAAATTAGGAGGCATAAAGGCAATTAAAGTCGGGCGGAGTCGTATTTTTGCGGCTTGTGTAAAAATTAAAGGTAGACATCTCATGTCAACAAAAGCCACCGCTGTCTTACTAATACATTGCCCTGACCAGAAGGGCATCGTTGCTGCAGTAACTGATTTCTTGCAGCATAATAATGGAAACGTCATTTCTCTGGAGCAGCATGTTGATCCTAATCTAGCCCATTTCTTCATGCGGGTAGAATGGGAACTTGCTGGATTTACCATTGAGCGGGAGAAAATTGAAGACTATTTTTCGACCTTGGTTGCCCGTCGCTTTGGCATGTCTCATCAGTTGCATTTCACGGACCGCAATCCACGCATGGCCATCTTCGTCTCGAAGGCTTCCCACTGCTTCTACGATATCCTGCAACGTTATTCTTCCGGTGAATGGCAAGTGGAGATTCCGATTATCATTTCTAATCATGAATCCTTAGGGCCAATAGCTGAACGGTTTGGTATTGATTATCGGGTATTCCCTATTACGAAGCAGACCAAGGCAGAACAAGAAGAGCAAGAGCTGGCCCTTCTACGGGAACTTGACGTAGACTTCGTGGTATTGGCTCGCTACATGCAAATCTTGTCCGACGACTTTTGCGCTCAATTGCCCAACCAGATTATCAATATTCACCACTCTTTCTTACCTGCTTTTAAAGGTGCGCGCCCGTACCATTCAGCCTATGAACGAGGAGTAAAAGTAATTGGTGCAACCAGCCACTATGTGACCTCTGATTTGGACGAAGGGCCAATCATTGCACAGGATGTTACGCACGTGAGCCACCGAGATGAACCAAAGGAGTTGGTCCGCAAAGGAAAAGATATTGAGAAGCGCGTTTTGTCTCAGGCAATTCGCGCACAATTGGAGCATAAAATATTACCTTTCGGGAACAAGACAATCGTGTTCCATTAATCAAGAGCTATGTCTAATTCTATCAGTGCTGTTTTCATTGCTTCTGAGGGTGTTCCTTATGTCAAAACAGGTGGGTTAGCCGATGTCGTTGGTGCATTACCGAAGGCGCTTAAGGACATCGGTCATGATGTACGAATCATTCTTCCAAAGTACTCTAAAATTGACACCAGTAAATACCAATTGGAGCGTTTCCAGGACAGTATGGGTGTTTGGATGGGTGATGGTATTCAGGAATGGTGTGCAGTTGACGTAGCTTACTTGCCGGGTGATATTCCGGTGTACTTTATTGAAAACTGGAAATTCTTTGATCGCGATGGCATTTACAATGATGCTAGCAACAGAGACTTCAATGATAATCCGGAACGTTACGCATTCTTCACCAGAGCAGCCCTGCAACTATGCATTGACCAACGCTGGGATGTAGACATTATCCATAGCCATGATTGGCAGACAGCACTGGCTCCAGCTTATCTCAAGAGCTGGTTTGCGAATGAACCGACACTGGGTAGAGCAGCCAGTGTTTTCACGATTCACAACATCCAATATCAAGGTAACTTCCCGAAGACGCGCTGGCCATACATCGGCTTAGGCTGGGAAAACTTCACTTCGGACCGTTTTGAAGACCATGACCGCATCAATTACATGAAAGGCGGTATAGCGTTTGCGGATATCGTGAACACCGTGAGTCCTACCTATGCCTACGAAACCAAAAGTACAGAATTAGGCATGGGTATGAGTGGGCAACTCCTAGCCAAGGGAGATGCCTACGCAGGCATTTTAAATGGAGTAGACTATGCTGATTGGAATCCAGCAACGGATCCACATTTGACCGCAAATTATGCTCCCGGAGACATGTCTGGAAAAGCAGCTTGTAAAAAAGCCTTGCAAGAGATGTTTGGCTTGGAGGTTAATCCTGATATTCCGCTAATAGGCGTAGTGAGTCGGTTTGCAGATCAAAAAGGACTTGATCTTTACTATGCTGCTATTCACCAGGCATTGCGCGATATGAATGTCCAATTCGTCGTACTAGGTTCAGGTGATAAGACCCTCGAGGGGTACTATATGGCTTTGCCTAATCAGTATCCGGGGAAAGTGGGCACATTTATTGGTTATGATAATCCAAAGGCACACTTGATTGAGGCGGGGGCTGATTTCTTTGCAATGACCTCTCGCTTTGAGCCTTGTGGTCTTAATCAAATGTACTCTTTGAAGTACGGCACATTGCCGATTGTGCGTGCAACTGGAGGTTTGGCAGATACCGTCGTTCAATACAATGAATCAACAGGAGAAGGGACTGGCTTTAAGTACACAGATAACACACCAGCTGCCATTGCCAATGTAATCGGTTGGGCAGTGAGTACTTATTACGACCGTAAGGAGCACTTAACTGCCATGGTTGAACGTGCCATGCAGCAGGACTTCAGCTGGATTCAGAGTGCCCATCAGTACGAAAACCTATATCGTAGGGCGATTCAAATTAAGCGTGGATAGCGTTTAGTTTTTTTGCTACCGCAAAATTTGTCGGAATGGAGTTTGTAATCATTTCTTTGGTTGCCTTTGGGGCAGCTATGCTTACCTTCTTTTCCGGTTTCGGCCTTGGGACTATTCTTACCCCTGTTTTTGCACTATTCTTTCCCATCGAGCTTGCCATCGCTCTAACGGGAGTAGTGCACTTTTTCAATGGTCTTTTCAAGCTGATCCTGATCGGGCGTAAGGCAGATAAAGAAATCTTGCTCCGCTTTGGGGTACCAGCTGTGGTAGCAGCATTCGCTGGTGCTTGGCTATTACTCCAATTGACAGATATTCCCGTTCTGTACAGCTATGAATGGTTGGGTAGAGTATTCGAAGTCAGCGTCGTTAAGTTGGTGATAGCGGTCTTGCTTGTGTTTTTCGCAATTATTGAATTGCTACCGTTCTTCGAAAGATTCCGGATCAAGAAGGAGCATTTGCCCGCCGGTGGGTTGCTCAGTGGCTTCTTTGGGGGATTATCGGGTCATCAAGGCGCTTTTCGAAGTGCTTTTCTTGTACGTGCAGGAATGACAAAGGAAGCTTTCATTGGCACGGCTACCGTCATCGCTGTCTTTATCGACTTGACGCGCCTTGGCGTTTACTCAACACGCTTTATGAACGCCGGACTGCAAGAGCAGATTCCGCTTATTCTGAGTGCAACGCTAGCCGCCTTTTGTGGAGCCTTTATCGGAAATCGTCTACTGAAAAAGATCACGCTAGATTTCATCCAGCGACTCGTAGCAATCCTTCTGATTGTGATAGCGGTTGCCTTGGCTACAGGAATTATTTGATTAGCTCTCCTGGGTTTTGCGCACTTATTTTTCTGCCTTGACAGAAATTCCAAGTGGTTCAAGAATGCTTATATCAGGACAATCTTCAATGCAACGTCCTTCAGCATCAACCTTGAACCTGTGCCCTTCTATCTTTACCCCAAAAGAATGTCGATAGGCTCCGTTGATTTTACGGGGCTCGTCCCCATACATACTATCGTAAATTAATGGCACAACCTCTTTCCCGAACTCGTCAATCACTCCCCATCGCTTAGCACTGCAAACCACCGCAAACCCATGTATGTGCACTTTCGAGCCAGAGTCATAGATCTTATTCGTTATTTGCCTTCGGTTGTTATCTAAGTACATCGTGCTATCTCCTTGTATGACCCTCCATATCCCGTTGTCACCTAAGTTGATGAAATCATAATTTGCGGGGAGGAATAACTCTCCGTCTAAATGGTAGGCACCTCTCTTCCGATCACTAGTAATGACTGTAATGCTTTTGGAGACGATTACCTTTTTATATTCTATCGGCACTATGATCTTGCCGACCGTGTCTACGATACCCTTTAGGCCATCCTGCTCGACCTGAATAAGGTTTTCTCGACTTAAAACACCAATGGTGTCAAACTGGAATGGCAGCCTGTCCTCGCCTTCAAAACTTACCATACCCCATTTTCCACCCCGCTTAAAGAATTGGCCATAAGCATTGCAGATGTCTAGAAAATCATCATGCTGACAAGGAATTGTAATGCCTTTTTCAGGATGATAAAAACCCCATTTACCTTGCTTGACATAGTATCCTAGTCCAGACTTTTCACAAAGCGTTTTCTGAAGAGATTGGTACTCAAACGGAATTTTCACATTGCCCTCGAGGTCTATTACACCGGTCATTCCGTGATAAACTGCTCGGATTTCATTGTCGCCGCGTCCCATTGTAGACAGCGAATCATAAATTAATTTCGGTTCGTTTTGATCTTCCGTGTTAAGGAGTCCGAATTTCCCCTCTCGCCCAATGATAAAATACTGAGTCTCATCTGAGAGCGGACGATGGACTAAGGGTATTAACGCATCAGCATTGAGCGTCAAAATGCGCTGACCTTGGTGGTCATAAGCCGTCTGCTCTGTTCCCTTGCTAGCAATTAGGAGTTGGCCAAATATTTGGATACGATTATGAGTAGTAGGTATCAATGACTGGCCGTTCGGTCCGATTAACCCAGAAGCATTGTTCCCTTCCAATAGCAAACCATACTCGTAAGATTTATAGCGGTCAAACCTAAAGACTACCTCTTCTGTGGGGTTTGCTGGATCGAAAATGGCATATGGAGATTGAGCTATTCCATGTCTTAATATAGTGAATATAGAGGCTGTTGGAATGTATTCTATAGTTTGTGCTTCGTCTTCAAGGATCAGGTTCCCAGCAGTGTCTACCAGATTCTGACTGTAGTGCCTTTTATTTACTTGAACTACAGCATATCCTTGGTGAAACGGTCCTACGGAATGATATTCAAAGGATTCTTTGATGTCTTCTGAGGATGATGCTTGAGTAGTTTGACTTGAAAGAAAGGCTACTGGTAAGAGAGAAGTGAGGACAACAATGATCTGTTTCAGATAGTGAATACTCATAAGAACGCTAGAGAGTTATTGCTAATTCGATTGTTCAAAGATACCATGTTTTGCACGACGGTGCCGGCGCTCAGTATGATCGCATCCGAGCTTGAATCAGAGTCGCAGATAGCAATGTTAAGCTTGCAATCGTGCCAACAGCCCAGTAGATACCGAGTACATCTGCAATAATTCCCGTAAGGACAGCGCCTACGGCATAACCCAAATCTCGCCACAACCGAAAAATTCCGATGCTTTCAGCTCTTTGTTGAGGATGAGCATAATCTGCAATTGCCGCTAAGAAGGTAGGGTAGACCACCGCCGTTCCAATTCCAAGTAGCACAGATAGTAAGGCAAAGTGTAAGAAGCTCTCCGCATAAAGGAAAAGGAATAGTGCTAACCCCTGCGCAAACATCCCCCAGAACAGCATGCGCTTCTTGCTATAGTGATCAGCCATTTTGCCCGTAAATAATTGCCCAATACCCCAGACAGCGGGATACAGTGCGACAATCTTTCCAATGTCGGTCAGCTCAAATTTTTGCTGTGCTAGTAGCATTGGAAATAGCCCCCAGATCATTCCATCATTAAGGTTGTTAACTAAACCTGCCTGGGAGATAGAACCTAACTCAGGGTGCTTCCAGCTGGTTTCCCAAAACAGATTTTTTAACAGCGGAAGCTTGCTGGCATTTGTTTCCTTCTGCACATGGTGTATTGTATCATTGACCAACAGCCAGCTAGCAAGCAAACCAAGGGTGACAAATACAAAGCCCAAGTAGAAAGGGTAGGGGCGTAGACCATACTCAGCCGCTAGCCACCCAGATAAAAAGGCTACTGCGCCTACTGCCAAATATCCTGCTGATTCATTTAGCCCCATTGCAAGGCCGCGATTCTTTTCTCCGACCAAATCGATTTTCATGACAACAGTACTGGACCAGGTAAGGCCTTGATTAATGCCAAGAAGAACATTGGCAACGATGATCCAATTCCAGGAAGTAGCGTGAATCAAGAGAAAGGGGATTGGTACGGCTACTAGCCAACCTAGCACCAGGAGTCTCTTGCGGCCAAAACGATTAGCTAAAGTACCAGTATAGTAATTTGTTATGGCCTTGGCTACACCGAATACTACAATAAAAGAAAGTATAGCAGTCTTAGCAGCGATAGCAAAATCTGCCTCGGCAATCTTCGGTAGGATCGTCCGTTCCAGGCCAACCATGCCTCCAACGAAACCATTTACGATCACTAGGAGTGAGAATTGCTGCCAGTTTTCCCTAAGTCCGAGCTTAATTTCTTTCATACTCGTGTTTCCGCAAAAATAGGGTGCTACAGCCGGTTTTGTTTGTGAGTTGATTCACGCATCAAGGAGAAAAATGAAAGAAAATGAAAAAAAGTAGGGTAGGAGCTCAACCAAATTAGATGTATATACATTTATTGTTAAAACATTACACAACAACTTTATTCAAAACCATGAAACAACTTAGCATTCTATTTTTCGCACTAGCTACATTAACTCTTGCATTCACTGGCCCTGTAGAAACAGTTGATGTAAGCACTTCTGATTCCGTGATCACCTGGAAAGGATATAAGGTTTTGGGTTCTCACGAAGGCACCATCAGCCTTCAGAACGGCAACTTGTTGATGGAAGATGGTGCTCTAACGGGTGGCTCCTTCGAAATTGATATGACCACCATCAGTTGTACTGACCTCCAGGGTGAGTATGCAGGCAAGCTAGAAGGTCACTTGAAATCACCTGACTTCTTCGGCGTTGAAAAGTACCCGACTGCAACTTTCAATATCACTAATGTAGTGAGTCGTGGAACTGCTGGTTCTTACAAGATCACTGGCAACCTGACAATCAAGGAAACTACTAAGCCAATTCGCTTTAACGTTCAGGTTACCGAAGAGAACGGCCAGCAAGTGGCTACCGGAGAAGTAGAGATCGATCGTTCTGATTTTGACGTTCGCTATGGTTCAGGTAGCTTCTTCGACAATCTAGGTGATAATACTATCTACGATGAGTTCGACCTAGGTATTCGCCTGGTATTGAACTAATTAGAAGATTCTTTGTATTAGATAAGGTCTTTTGCTTCTCACCATAGCCCCCCCTCTGTGGTGAAGGCAGATAATAAAGACAAGAATCCCCAATCGGCATTGCCAGATTGGGGATTCGTATTTATACCGGTATGGAATAAAGGGACCTAGCCTTTAATTTCATTCTTACCGGCTAAATCAAGGAAGAATGCATATTGCATGGCAACCTCCTTCAATCGAGCAAAGCGTCCTGAAGATCCGCCGTGTCCAGCATCCATGTTGGTGTAGAGCAACAATGGATTGTCATCTGTTTTCATTTCACGGAGCTTAGCGACCCACTTAGCAGGCTCCCAGTATTGAACCTGTGAGTCGTGCAAACCTGTAGTAACCAGCGTTGCAGGATAATCCTTCGCTTCTACCTGATCATAAGGAGAGTAGGAGAGGATGTATTCATAGTACTCCTTCTCATTAGGGTTACCCCACTCATCGTATTCTCCAGTAGTCAAAGGAATGCTCTCATCCAACATTGTGGTAATTACATCCACGAAAGGAACGGCAGCAACGACACCCTTCCAAAGATCAGGACGCATATTCATCACTGCTCCCATGAGCAATCCACCTGCACTACCACCTTGAGCATATAGCTCATCTGGTGCGGCATACTTTTCTTTAATCAGGTACTCACCACAATCGATGAAATCGCGGAATGTATTCTTCTTGTTTAGAAGTTTACCGTCCTCATACCAATGACGGCCCATCTCTTCACCTCCTCTAATGTGAGCGATAGCGAAAGCAAAGCCGCGGTCAAGCAAGCTCAAACGCGCAGAACTGAAGTATGGATCCATACTTGCGCCATAAGAACCGTAGCCATAAAGCAAAAGTGGCTGCGTACCATCTTTCTTAAAGTCTTTGTGGTACACAATGCTGATTGGCACCTCTACACCATCACGAACGGTAGCGTACAAACGCTCTGAAACGTAGTTGTCAGAGCTGAAGTCACCAAGTACTTCCTGCTGTTTTAGCAGCGTGAAGTCTTTGGTTTCCATGTTGTAATCATAAGTTGTGCTTGGCGTAGTCATAGACTGATAACCCAAGCGTAGAACATCAGTGTCAAATTCAGGATTGATGCTGGTGTAGGCCAGATAAGAATCCTCACCGAAGTCAATATAGTGCTCCTCACCGCTCCAGGGACGGATACGAAGCTGCGTGATACCACCTTTACGCTCACTTAGAACAAGGTAGTCATTGAAAATGTCCATACCCTCAAGCAATACGTCATCGCGATGGGCAATTACTTCTGTCCAGTTTTCCTTCTCGGTAGCATTCTCTGATGTCTCCATCAAGCGGAAGTTCTGTGCATCCATATTGGTGCGGATGTAGAACTTATCACCGTAGTGTGCAATACCGTATTCCAATCCACGCTCACGAGCCTGAATCATACGGAACTCACCAGTTGGGTTATCTGCCTCTAGCACTTGATATTCCTGGCTCAAGGTCTGATACGCACCAATGATGATATACTTCTTAGACTTAGACTTGTAAACGAAGGTAGAGAAGGTGTCATCCATTTCTTCGTAGACCAGTACGTCCTCCTCACTAGAAGTACCTAGGCGGTGACGGAAAATCTTCACCGGGCGCAAGGTTTCATCTTTTACAGCGTAGAAAATGTGCTGGTTGTCGTTAGCCCAAACTGCTCCACTGGTGGTGTTTGGAATAAAATCTTCCAGTAGTTCGCCAGTCTTAAGGTTTTTGAAGCGAATGGTATAGATTCTACGGCTCAGGGTATCCTCTCCGTAGGCTAGTAATTCATTATTCGGGCTTACCGAGCGACCACCAACGTTGTAAAAGCTGAATTCTTTGGCCAGCTCATTCACATTGAGCATGATTTCTTCCTCGGCATCAAGACTTCCCTTCTTCCGAGAATAGATCGGATACTCACTACCTTCCTCATAGCGTGTGAGGTAGTAGTAGCCATTGTCCTTATATGGCACAGACTGATCATCTTCTTTGATCCGTCCTTTCATTTCCTCAAACAACTTGTCTTGCAAGTCGGTGGTGTGGGCCATCATCTCATCTTTGTAGGAGTTCTCTGACTCTAGATAAGAGATAACATCTTGATTTTCACGTTCATTCAACCAGTAGTAGTTATCTATTCTGGTATCTTCGTGAATCGTTAATTCTTTTGGAATTTTCGCCGCTACAGGAGTTGGAATCTCTGTCTTTTGGTAGAGGGCTGAAACTTTGTTTTCACTCATGTCATTGGTTTCTGATTGGCAGGCGCATAAGCCGAGCAATAGGGCGCCAAAGATACCAACAAAGATTCTACTTCGCATATTGATTTAGGTTGTGGTTAGTAGTCAATAATGGGGTGTTTTTGCAAGCAGCTCGAAGCTAAGGGAAATTCCCTACTTTGCTGGTAATAAGGACTACACTCTGCCGAAAAAGCTGCCAGCCTGTCCCTTTTTGCAGTAGTGTTTATCTGGTGCCGCTCAAGTATAGTTGAGTCTAGAATAGTTTTTGTCTAAAAAGACTGTAGGCATAGCTTACAATCAGGACTTAAAAGGTACCTTTGGCGCCGATGCGCCTCCGCACTTCATATAAACAAATATTAGCCATTTCTGCTCCGATAATGATTGGGAGCGCCGCTCAGAACATTATCACTCTGACGGACCGTATTTTCCTTTTCTATTTGGGGGTAGATGACTTCGCCAGCATTGGCTTTGTGAGTGTCTTTTACCTCATTGTAGCAGCTATTGGTTTCGGTTTTAGTCGCGGCGGACAAATCCTTATTGCCAGAAGGGCAGGGGCTCGCCAAGACGAGGAGGCCGGTAAGACATTTCACTCTGTTTTTCTTTTCGAGTTGTTCTTATCCGTCTTCTTATTCCTATTCATGACTTATGGCTGCTATTATTTATTTGCGTTATTAGTCGATTCTGAGGTGGTCTTCCAGAAGAGTCTGGAATACGTTCATACTCGAAAGTGGGGTGTCTTTTTCTCCTACACTGGAGTAGCGCTTATCTCCTTGTACACCGGCATTGCGCGACCAAAGTTTTTGATCTATGACACGATCTTATTGGCAGTGGTCAATATTGTCTTAGACTACTTGCTGATCTTTGGTTACTACGGTTTCCCAGCTATGGGGATCGCCGGAGCAGGTTTAGCCTCGACATTGGCGGAGGTGGCCGCCTTTATCGCCTTTATACTTTTCATGTTATGGGATAAGGACAATCGTCGCTATAAGATATTCCGCTGGCCCAAGTTTGACTGGCAGCTAATGAAAGAGCAGTACAAGCTTTCTATTCCGTTAGTGGCACAGCCGCTTATTGGGCTTGGGAGTTGGTTCATATTTATGGCAATCATAGAAAACCTGGGAGAGGAAGCCTTGGCAATTACCATTCTTGCACAAATGGTATACCTAGTTCTTTCTATTCCTACATGGGGTTTCTCTGCAGGCGTAAGTACGCTAGTCGGCGGTTTTATCGGGCATCAAAAGCGGCAAGCGGTGATACCCATCATCTGGAAAACAGGGCTCTTTTCGCTCTTTGTGACCCTTGCTATAACCATCCCATTTCTGCTATTCCCAAGTGCAACGCTGATTCCTTTTCTGGGTGAAGAGGGCATACCGCTTATCGATAAAGCCATGCCTGTCTTTTATGTGTTGGGCTGTATACTTACTGTCTTCTCCCTAGGTAGTGTAATCTTTAGTGGAGTATCCGGTGTTGGTGCGTCTGCCTACGCGCTGAAGATTCAGGTATACGGTATAATTTTCTACCTAATTTACATCTACATCATTGTAGAGTATTTCTCCGCTAGCCTTACTTGGGCGTGGGCTGTAGAAGTCTTCTATTGGCTCATTGTCGGCAGCTGGAGTCTTTGGTATATGTACTCAAAGCGTTGGTACGGAAAACTCTAGACTTCGCACATTTAATCAGCCAGCTCACTCATTCAGACTCAGCCTTTCTTCAAGCGATAGCTACTTTGGATGTCTAAATGTGCTCTGATGAAACGATGGCTAACCTTCTTTCTCCTAATTAGTGTTTTCTTTTCTTCATGCGCTGTGCTGCAACACGATAGGGGACATGCTAGGGCAAAAAAGGAAAAAGAAGCTTCTATTGCCCGGTCGAAGTTCATACTTCATACAGCAGCGGTCACTCCAGAAAAATTCCGGATTAGTGGCCTGATACGCGATCATGAGACAAAAGAGCCGTTAATATTCGCTACAGTTATTGTCTATTATGATGGCGTTTTAATTGGAGGTACAGAATCAGATTTCGATGGAAAATTCTGGCTTGATTCGGATTACTTTACTGGTTTGGATCCAGAAGGGCTGGAAGTCCATGTGGAGTACATTGGGTACGAAAAGAAGATCCTATCCGGATTCACCTTGCAAGCAGGAGATCATTTGGAGATGCAGATCAAGATGTTTGCCCGTTCCAATTGGGAAGAGCTTCCTCCATTTAATATCTACTATCCCCCTTTAATACGAATCGATGACATGGGGTCCGGGCAAACCTTTACCTCTGATCAGATCCGGCGGAGCCCCACAAGGGGTTAGTCATTTATTGCATCCTAATGATCAAGCCTTCCATTTGCTGGTATTCGCGCAAATCGCCCAGATAGTTTTCAGCATCTCTGATTGACTCGAATGGAGCTACCACTACGCGATTGATCATAGTGCCATCTGGTCTTTGCTGTTGGAGTACATATACACTATTAAATCCTTTATTCTGAAGACCGATCACATGGCGCTCTGCGTTGGCTACCTGGCTGTAGGAACCTAACTGAACAGCATACCCGTAGGGCGTCTCCGTAAGTATCGTAACCTGTCGTGGAGCATTGGTCTGAACTGGCGTACGGGCAGTAGTCGTTCCGCTATATGGCTCACGGACAGGAATTGTTTCGTAGGATTGCGGAGCTGGTTGCGCGGCTGTTTGAGCGGGCGCGCCACCTCTTTGAACTAATCTGGTGTCAGCTGAACTCGCATTGGAATTAGATGAGGCAGATACATGATTATATGGATTGCCAGAAGAAATGGTGTAGGTCTGACTGGCTTCTGGTCGGCGAGCCGTTAAGTTAGAACTCACCGCTGGTGGTTGATAGGCATTTGGCGTAGGAGGGTTCGTATTAGAGAATCCTAGAACGGTTAATGCTACTCTTGTACGACCTACGCGTAATAGATCAATCTGCTGTGCGGCCGCGCGGCTTAAATCAATAACACAGTTATCACAGTAAGCACCCCGATCATTGATCCGAACGGTGGTGTTTAGGCCATTATCAAGGCGAGTAACTTTCACAATTGTCCCAAGGGGCAACTTTGGGTGCGCCGCAGTCATCAAATGATGATGGTATGTTTCCCCTAGTGCAGTGGGGTTTCCTTCGAAGTAATCTGCGTAATACAGTGCATCTCCGGTTTCATCGATTAGTGGATCATCGGAAGCCTTAGCTTGCTGGGTACGCCTCTGCGTGTCAGAGGATTTATTCCAACGAAAAATTTGAGCACTCAAGGAGCTGGAAATCAAGAGGATCAACAACAATGTCGAAATGCGCATGGGATCAATAAGTTATTCAAAAATGAGCTCGTCGTCGATTTGCAAACGACTACCAGGTGCAATTTGGTATAATCTATTGATATTTTCAACTTGTAGCTGTTCAACCAACAAATATGCCGGCCCATATTCCGGTTTCTTTTGAAATGCCACTAAGCCTTGCTGGCAGTTGCTTAGTGATAGCCTACGCGCATGTAAGGTAGATTGGTCTTTACTGGCAAGTCCGATGATGCAATCCTGAATTTCAGCGTCAATTAGCGTAATATCACTTGCTTCTCCGGCACTAAGTCCTTTGTCGCCACAAGATTCCATTCGTACATCAGATAGCGTGATAATACTACCAGAAAAGTCTACTCCGTCATTGCTGGTATTTACAAATGCTGAATTCTTAATCGTCCCTTTGCAGAAATCGGCATCCAATCCATCTGAGCTAGTGTTTTGAATCAAGCTCCGATTCATGCGAAATTCAGATCGTACGATATTAAGGGCATCTTCACTCTTGTTATCAAGGAATCGGCAGCTTTCGATCTCCACTGAAGACTCATAAAAAGTTACTGCTCCGGTCAATTGCCACCTTTCTTTCCTTAGGTTTCGAAGTCCCTTAAAAAGTACGTTGTTTAGAATCGAAGTGGTTGGAACTTGCAATACTTGGAGCCCTTGCCCTTTACCGTCTGAGGAGAATAACTCGACGGGTAACTCGGCCTCACCATTAGCATAAACGGGCCCATAAGCAATGATGGCCGCATTGCAGCAAAGATCAATTTTGGCACCGGCTGCAATGGATAAGGTATGGTTTTTTGGAATCACCAAGTCCTGACTGAATTCATGCTCCCCAGCAGGGATATGGATAACTTTCTTCGTTTCATCCCAAACTAAACTTGGAAAATCAGCGGCGGAACTTGCTACTCTAAAAGCATCATTACCAATCATTCGCCCGTCCTCAGCTGCTGGAGATATCCGCAACGGAATTGCCAGCACGGTATCTAATCCCGCGGGTTGTACAAATACATACCTCGTATTCCGGGGTACGTCTAAGGTTTTACTGGCATTAACCTCTTGAAAGGCCATTGCTTGATCATTCCAGAAATCAATGGATCGAAATGCGATCGACTCTTGACTTGTTCGAAGTTTTTGATAGAGTGCTCTTACAGGACCAGCTGGTAACCATGTCGGAGGGGTTTGCCGAGTCGTGATTTGATCTGCATAAGAACTAAAGCCAACTACCAGCATGGGTAAGGTGTGGGTATTCTCAAGCGCTACACGACCACCAGGTACTTCACGTGCTCGCAAACAATTCTCTGAGAAGGGTAGGAGGTGAGAGCGAACAAAGGCCACACCGGCCTTAAGTTCATCTAAATTCAATTCATAGTTCGGAAACTCGGCACTTAAGTATTGTTGACGAGCTGTTATAGCTGGCAGATTATCTTCAGTAAAGGATTTCCACTTGGCTTCTTCACTAAGTTCTTTTAGAACACCAATGTAAGTGCTCATGAACAAGGAGTCCTGCAAGAAATAGGCTGGTAAACTCGTACTTTCCGATGCTCTTCGTTCCAATCGACCCTCTGCCAGAAAATGATAGCGCCGGGCTGGTTTCTCAGCGTATCCGTCAAAACCAATCGGTTCCAGTTTAGTTGTAACCGGGTTGTAGTAAAAGCGTTGGTTATGCCACACTATACCGTGATACGCATTCAGTAGGTCACAAGCGGCATAGTAACGAGCCAATACTGGTAAATCAAAAACTTTGTCTACGGTAGCGCTCCCATCCTGGTAACTCTGCAGCCGCAGTAGCGCTTCAGTAAGGAGTGGAGCCAGAGCGGTATCTGCGGCAAGCTCAGCTTGGTTAAATGCTGAAACTTGCGCATTTGCGGGGTTCTCCGCCGATAAACCGCTAGAAGAACGTACAAATCCGTGATGTTGTAACTGTCGCTGTATTCCTGCCCAAAAACCCTCTTCGGCAAATTTTACTATCGGACCTTCCCGTCGATCACGCGACTCCAGAAGCTGTTTCTCAAAGTGTTCTTCATACGCGTAGATACCCCTAGATTCTCCGTTAATAACCAATTCAACAAAATCATAGTCTGTAGTCAAAACGCCTAATTCTGTCCAATACTGATGGAGCAACCATTCGTGCAGGTAGTAGCGAGCTTCCGGTGTGTGTAAGCTGAAGGTCTTCAGCCCTCGCCAACTGTCCGCTGCTTTCAGCTTTATACGAAAAGACCACTTGTCGCCGCGCAAGTGGTCTAGCCAATCTCCTTTAAGTCTGAGCTTTATTTCCCTTTCCCAATTGCCATCTCGAAGGCGGGCATTTACCCAGTCATCCTCATCCGTGACGAGTAATCCTGCTCGCAGCGCATCCGATCTTTTCTGCTCTAGCTTGGTCCATTGCTGCGTATTGATATCTAGTTCTAAGCGAGTGGGTTGGAATAAATCAGAACTGCTTTCTGTGATCAGTTCAATACTTAGATCATCAAAGAAGATCGCTTCTAGGCCCGTATTGTAGACATATACTGCGAGCTTACTGGGAGGATTTTGGAACGGGATTACAACGCGTAACTGATGCAGAGTCCAGCCTTTTTCGTCCACCTGCGCGGCAGCTACGGTTTCTTGATAAAAGCCACCAGGATCACGGCCTTGTACCGCTAGTTTACCATCACCTTGCAGATTATCATAACTCCAGATCTTAATTTCATACACTTGTCCGGGCAATGGCTCCAGTACCGTAGTGAATGCAAAATGAGTTTGTCCATCAGCAGGTAGCTGTACACTTTGTCGACCACTTCTTGATCGTAGTCGACTTTGATATTGAACACCTTCAAAATGATGTCCATCATTGACGAAAACCGTATTCTGAACATGTTCTGCTCCGCATCTAATAACAGTTGATGAACGCAGTGCTGAAAAATCAATACGGACTGGTAGAAGTAGCCAGACTAGCAGAAGAATGAGTAGGGATAAACCAATAGCTAACCAAGTGCGTTCGCGCTTGCTCGAGTTAACCTGTTTATGTGGCCCAATACGCATCTAGACGATTAGTTCTGGCTGCTCAAGGAGTGACAGGCGAGTCTCAGGACTAATTTGCCGAACGGCTTTTTGAAGTTTATTCAAGGCTTCAGGAGAATCTGCACGGCCTACAAATGAAAGATCCAAGCCTGGCTGGAGCGTATCCATTCGTTTTAGCTCGAGATATGACAAATGCTCTACTAGCATGGCGTTGATCGCGTCTAAGTCCTCTTGATCGGTGGTGATATTGATAAACAGCTTTCCAGAAGCCTGCTTTCCTTCACCATTGATTCGTTTGCTAAACCAAATCACCGTGAGTATAACCACGATAGCGATTAATGCTAAAATGGGTTGATTAGCACCGCAAGCTAAACCGACACCAATGGTCATAAATAAGTACACGAGTTCTTCTGGGTCCTTAATTGCAGCCCTGAAACGCACAATAGACAAGGCTCCTACCAGTCCAAGTGAAAGCGCAATAGAAGACTTAACGATCATAATGATCAACAGCGTCCCGAGCGCTAGCGGAAGGAAATTATTGGCAAATCTGCGTCGATTCGAGATCGCATTACCGAAGTGGATATAGAAGAGCCGAAGCAGGCCTGCAAGAATACTCGCAACGAGTATATTAAGCAGGAATTCACTCAGGGAAACATTATTACTGAATTCCTGAATGTAGCGTTCTTGTAACTCTTGTAAGAATTGCATGTTAGCAGCTTTGGCGCAAAAATAACATGCCGCGCAAATAAAAAGGCATTCTGGTAAAACCAAAATGCCTGATAAACTATAAACAAACAAAAAACATTAGTTCTTAAGAGAGCGAGCTTGAAAGCAAACTGTACGAAAGTCTGCAATCGTGAGATAAACAGTCCATTGCTAAAAGGGTTCAGCAGAATGCAAAAAAATAGTAGATTTGAGTATGCGAGGATATGATTTCGTCCGTCTGGCCTTTATCGGCACTGCAGTTTTGTTGGCTACCTTTATGCTTATCCGGGTGCTTCCAGCCCTACGTTTTATACTTCTTATAGTCTTGGTGGTTTTATTGGTAATGATTCTTCTGTATATCTGGAGAAACTATACCCAAGAACGAGAGTCTGAAAGAACATACGCAGCGTCCATTTCGGGGCAAATTCAAGAGCGGATAACCAATTGTCAGGAACAAATCAAGCGGCTGCAGGAAGAAGCTCAACAAATCAATAATAGCCTGAAGGAGCTCGAACAGCAAGTTCGTAAGGGAGGGAATCTTTCCAGCCCGATGCAAGCCAAGACAGAATCGGTACTCAATGGGTTTCGCCAAGAACTTAATTTGAGAAAGACCAAGATCAATTTCTACAAGCAGTGCATTGAAAAACTGGAGAAAATCAAGCACCAGCACGAATTGCTAGCAGCGGTAGAACAAAAAAAGGAAGAGTTAGATAACCTTCGCCAGCAGCACTACGACGAAATTGCGGATATGGAACAGTTGCGTTGGGAGGTAGAAAAAGAAGATACTTACCTTGAAACTATTCAAGACCTATCCACACGGATGCAGCGCTCCACTGCTAGCGATGAGGTATTGAACCTCCAAAAGGAACTTGAAAAAATGCTTGCTCAATGAGGCATTTGAGTGTACTAGCCACAATTTCAGCTCTCTTTCTACTCTTCTCATGCGAACCACCGGTCAAATCAACGCTTACAGAGAAGAATTATCTATTTCTTGGGCATACCTACGATTGGTTGGCAGAAAACCGCATCGACCCTCGCCTTGAATTTGTTGATTATTCGAATTTTTCTGGTGTGTGGTTAGGTGGTGATATCTGCGCAAGAACAACCAAGGATAGTCTGACTTTGAACTATTTGGATGACCTTTTCCAATTGAAAAATGAAAATACCCACTGGGCTTGGGGGAATCATGATTTAATGGAAGGTGATGCTAATCTACTTCGGGGAGCCACGGGCAGGGAAAGTTATTATACCCACTACGATGATGGATTATTACTGTTGGTGCTGAACACCAATTTGTATTGGCATCACCCCTGGAATCCGCCAATGGAAGATTGTGAAGCTAAGACGGAACATTTCAACTGGCTAAGGGGAGTACTAGACACTGTCCAAGTTGCCTCGCACCTCGTCGTACTTCATCATCATGGGTTACTGAATGAGCTCAAGAAGCAAGCCGAAGAAACCGTAACCCTGGGTAATGTAGATGCAATACCAGTACGCCCGCTTTGCGATAGTATATTGTCATTCACTGATGAAATACATCCGCAACTAATACAGCTAGAAGAACGCGGCATAGAGGTTGTCCTGGTTAGTGGGGATGTAGGGATGCGCTCAAAGGGGTATGAATTTACCACCACAGAGGGAATTACTATTCTTGGCTCAGGCGTAAATAACAGTCTGGATATGGAGTTCATTCCAGAGTATGTAACCAATCTAGAACCAGACTCCGTGTTGACGCTTCAGTACACTCCTCATGATAGGCAATTAAGCTGGTCGTTCGTCCGTCTCAATGAGTTGGTAACGGCAAATTTAAAGGAAGGAACTGACCCCTCAGCCGATTCGCGAATCCAGCGTCTGTTCTCGAAGTACTGATTTTTCCCATATGACAAAGATCAACTAATGGCCTGATGACGATCATCGGTGGCCCTGCTCGTTGCGCCTAATTTGCATACTATGAACCTAACCATAAGACCATGCGAATTAGTAAAGAACGAACGATAGCAGAATTGCAGCAAGAATTTCAGGCTTCTTTCCCTGGTCTGCAGCTGCGTTTTTACCAGCGGCAGCACGCTGAACATGAAGGTTCACCAAAGCACACGCAATACCCAGCCACAATGGCTTTGGGTAAACTTAATGCCGACTTAATTGCTGGAGAAATTGAGCTACAAGGAGAAACCTCCGTAGCCAAGTTCGAAGGTGAACTGGAGCAACGTTTCGAACTGCATGCGCAAGTGTTCCGCCGCTCAAACAACCTATGGTTGCAAACGACCTCAACCGATGATTGGTCTCTTGAGACTCAAAGTCTTAAAGGATTGCACTCCATTCAAGCAAATAACTAGTCCCTCCGGGGTTCCTCCAAAATCAAATTTGAACATAAAACGAACCACCATGAAAGTTATGCAAACAACCTCAACTGGCTGGGATACCACCGAACTTGCACCCCTAGAAATTGATCAATTGGTCATGGGGCTAGAAATGAGTGGTTCTGACGAAGCCCTATTGCGATACTTGGACTTTTTCACGAGTGTAGTACCTGCTAAAGCCGGGTATTTTCTACATGTTGTACCACCATTTGATCTATTGACAAACCTCTACCGTGAGGAGGTGATGCCGCTTAGTGGTATCAGTATTCTTCGCGAAACGCTCGTGAACAGAATGGGTGGTGATATCAGCCGGCTTTTGACGACTGGACGAATTAAAGATGTGCAGTATCATGTTGTTGAAGGAAACCCGTTAGAGGAGTTGCTCGTGACAACCAATGAGCAAAATCCTGACCTGGTCGTTATTGGCCAAAAGCGGTATGTCAACAGCCACGGCATTCTGGCCAAAAACTTGGCTCGCCGTGTTGTTGCAAATGCCTTAATTGTACCAGAACAATCCCGTCGGTCTCTGAGTACCATTGTTGTGCCCGTTGATTTCTCTGCACACTCAGCGCGAGCACTACAAATTGCGACAGGGATTGCGACGCGGTCTGAATCGCCGGTTCGCATTATCGCAGTCAATGTGTACGAAATGCCAAACGTTTCTGCTTATATGCTAAGCAAGACGGAGGATGAATTCCGAGCAATGGTCGAAGAAGATCGCAGCGCAGCCTTTGATGCCTTCCTGGCTACTCACGCTGGTCCAGTACAAGATCAAATCGAGCAAAAACTAATTGAAAAGGATCGTCCGGGTGTAGCGCACTATGTTATGGATTATGCCATGTCCGAAAGTGCTGACTTCATCGTTATGGGCGCCAAAGGGCACTCTAAAATTGAGCTAATGTTACTCGGCAGTGTAACGGAGGACCTCTTGGCCCGCAATAAGCATATTCCGACCTTGGTTGTTAAATAAGATCAAGTACACAGACAAGAAACAAGGCGGCAGCCACCTTCTAATGGTGACTGCCGCCTTTCTAATTGAATCTCTTAGAGGATTACCTAAATGCTTTCATCAATTTTTTCGAAGTAATCACATGCTTCAAAGATGAGTTTGCTCTCCATTAACTTTCTAAATTCAGCGATATTAGGAGAAATGCGGTAGCGCTTCGTATCCTCGGTAGAAATGTCTTCTACCGGTGTGATCATTTCTAAGCTCTCCAAATCTTCCGGCAACTTGGTTGTCCATAACGACAGGTTTCCTTCGTCATCCTTACTCAAGATCTGCACTGCCCAGTTCCGATTACTCATTTTGGTACTCAAGATTTGGTGTCCTCGGTATTCTTTCAACACTTGCTTATTCCCGATCTGGAACAGCGTATCCGACAAGAGAAGCTCTCCCGTAATGCGTTGCTCGTCTAGGTACTCAATCTTCACCGGAGTATTGGTTTCCTCAATGTACAGTATGTCGCCATCCAGGTAAACACCATCTGTTTCTTCAATATCCTCAAGGGTGGTGTTGAGTTGCAAGAGTCTTTCCTTCCAAATGGTAGTAGGGCTAACCCTAACAATTGATGAATCACCAGTACAGAAATACATGCCTTGATAAGCAGGAGTAAATTGACTTTCCTCCGATACAACATCAGGCTGTGGCTCTGTAAACACTACTGGTGGAGAGCATGCTACCAAAATAAACATCACTCCCAACGTCAGAAAAATATTGTTATACTTCATATCACTTGGTTTTAGCGTGAAATAATTCCTGCTTTCCCATGCTTCAACACTGAGCCTTGCAGGTACTTAAAAATTCGGAGCAATTGCTGTCTATTTTGGTGATTATTCTCGTCGAAATAGTATGACCCACGTCAGTCAATTTCGTGCATAGAGGGCCTAATTTTGACATAGTGGATACCAAACCGGATCGCCATGAAAACGAATGAATTGCTGGGAAACGTTATGACCAGATCAGTAAAGACGGTTGACCCCAAAGACACCTTGGAGCGGGTTCACACCATCTTTAAGGAGGAAGACTTTCACCATCTACCAGTTGTAGAGGCAGATGGCACTTTGGTTGGACTAATTAGTAAAACCGACTATTATCAACTGCAGGATAGCTTCACGATTTTCCGTAAAGCTGCAGACGCAGAAACCCAAAATAAGCGCCTGTTTCGATCTTTACTTATTGAGGAAGTCATGACGGTCAAGCTGGCAGTCCTCAAGCCCGAGGACACGGTAGCCAATGCCCTTGGATATTTCCAGGAAAATCGGTTCCGGGCGATCCCCATTGTATCTAGTGATCAACGATTATTGGGAATCGTAACACCATTAGATCTCTTGAATTTTGCCTTCAATGAAGAAACAATAGTAAATAGTTAGTTGCCGATGTAAGCTTGTTAAAGTGATCAAAAGATCATGATTGATAGACAGGTTTGTGGGTCGCAGTTGTGGGAGAACGGCTGCGGCCCGTTTTGTTTTAGGACAAGATCATCTTTTCGAGAAAGTCACCGACGTAATAGGCGACAACCGCAGCTGTACCACCAAGCGCTAAGGTTTCCAACATACCCTTCCAATGACTTGTTTCAGTGACGTAGGACTTGCAGAATCCGATAAAAAGGAAGGTCAAGCCTGTTAGTAGGCTTGTGGCCCAGAATAGGTCAACAGAAAGCCCAAAAGCGTAGTCCAATACGTAGAACAATAGTGGAACAAATCCGATAACGACGAAGGCGACAAAGGTGACCAGACCGATGGTTCGAGGCGAACGGGTCTCTTGCATCATCTTCAACTCTTCCTTCATCATCACATCTACCCAACGATCCTTGTCGGCTGTGATGACTTCTACGACTTGTTCCAGGAGTTCGCCAGAGAAGCCTTTCGCGGCGTAGATTTCGCGGATTTCCTCCCGTTCCAACTCTGGAAGGTTTTCTACTTCCCAGTATTCCTGGTTTTGATGTTTACGGAAGTTGTCTTGCTCAGAGCGAGCAGCCAGGTAAGCCCCAATAGACATACTAAGTCCGTCAGCAAATAGGTTGGCAAAACCTAAAATGAGTACAACGGCAGAACTTAGACTTGCACCAGCAGCACCAGCTACTACCGCAAAAGTGGTAATACTACCATCAATTCCACCATAGACAAATTCACCTAAATAAGCTTGCCAGCGAGTAATTAAGGCAGGCCGTTTCTTATTCGCACCAGCCATTCCATCCGATAATGTCATATTATTGTACTAAGCTTTCAGTATCAGCTGGCACGTAACAGCGTAGAATGTCCCGTAAAGCACCAGCAATTTGATCACAAGGCCAAACCAGGTCTTGCTGATATCCAAAGGTAAGTGCTTCCTGGTAAGACGCGATGCACTCATAGATCTGATTCATGGCTGCCTTATGAGCATCTTCATCGACCTGAGGTGCATACTGAGTTAAGTGTTCTTCAGCTCGTGCCTCATAATCATGTAGCAAACAGACCATCTCATCAAATAAGCACTCCAGCTCTTGCCACTCCAATAGCCCTAGTTTTGGGTCATGAGTAGCGTCTGATATTTCGGCAAATACCGCATTGATGTCCCACCAGAGGTCGAGCGGATAATAGTCTTGATAGTGAAATTCTCGAACGGTTTGAAATTCCCATTGAAAAGCATCAACTATCGCCTTAGCTTCTTCGAAATCTGGCAACTGTTGCGCCAAATCAAGATGATCGATCAAACCATCGAGCGTACCAATGAGCAAATAAGGATTATACGAACGCAGTGGATACTCGGCAATGTCTGTTCGGCTTTGTTCCCATTGGTTGACGAAATGACGATAATTCGCGCTTAAAGCCTTTTCATCATTCTCATCAGCAGCCAACCATACTTTAATGAGTGCCTGATCCAACTGAGGAAACACGAACGGAGGAATTTCACTGGCCAAAGCTCGAGGTGAAAACAATAGTCCAATTAGGCTGATTAAGATGGATAATCTGATCATGGTCTAATTGTTTAGCTGCCGGCTGGCAAGATGAATAGGGGAGTCTGAATGTCGAAGAGTTCTTCCTTCGTCAAACTTGTCTTGAAGAGCCGCTCTAGCCAGGGGCGTTTGCGATGAACCATAACCAGAAGGTCAGCGCCTTGCTCCAGACAGTAATTTGTGAGGGTTTTTGGAATAGATTCTTGTAGGCGAATACTCAGCACTTGATTGCTGATGTCTTCCATAGGAAGTTCTATGGCGCCCACTTCTGTGTCTTCTAGATCTGTGGTTGTGTTCACAAAGGTGATTTCCGCTCCGCTTAAGCGAGCCAACTTCAAGACTGGAATCAGCGCCTCCGTATGACTGGCCTCATCGTCTAAGCCAACTACAATCGAACGTAGGTGCTTGAATTTAAACTCGTCTGGAATTGCAATCAACGGCACTCGAGAATGATCCATCAGAAAGGCGGTTGTGCTTCCGACGGTCATCTCCTTTAAGGCGCTCAACCCTTTCGTGCCAGTTACCACAAGATCAAAAGAATGCTCTTTGAGATAGCCCAGGATGAAAATTTTAGGATCCTGATTGGCGATCTTGGCTTCGATCGATACACTAGGTGCAATACGTTTGATTTTGGGAATGAGTGTTTTAATATCGTTCTCTGCCTGTTCTCTAAAGACGTCATCAACCTTGATAAACAAAGCCGATCGACTAACCACGTTGATACAGTGCAAAAGAACTAGTTCACCACCTCCCAGCTGCTCTAGTAGGCGTGCTGCCCATCCACAAGCATTGATAGATGCGCTCGAAAAATCGATAGGACATAGGATTTTCATGCGTTTCGTTTTTGGTTGAGTAGACCCAAATCAAAACTAACGACTTCCTTTCCTGTTTGGCCTAATGGGCGTCAACCGACATGGTGACATTAATCATCTGCACTTCAGATATTATTGGCAGTGATGAGCCATCATTTTAGAAATATTCGCGTATTTCGTGCTGGCGAAAAAGAAAACTCCTTGTGGCATGATAGTTAACCTGATTAGTGATACTGTAACCAAACCTTCAGCTGCTATGTTGGAGGCCATGTTCTCAGCGGAAGTCGGCGACGATGTATTCCGCCAGGACCCTACCGTTAATCGATTGGAGGCCTATACCGCAGAGTTGTTTGGCAAGGAGGCCGCGCTCTATTGTCCTTCTGGAACCATGACCAATCAGATTGCCATTAAGTGCCACACCCAACCATTGGATCAAATCATCTGCGACCAAAGCAGCCATGTGTATCAGTACGAGACGGGCGGTCCGGCTTTCCATTCCGGAGTAAGCATGAAACTCTTAAAGGGAACACATGGGAAGATCACCGCATCGCAGGTAGAGGAAGCAATTGAAGCGGACTATGATTGGTTGCCGGTTTCTCGCCTGGTTGTCATTGAAAACACCTGCAACAAGGGTGGAGGTAGCATATACCGACTACCCGAAGTGCTTCCAATAAGAACTTTGTGCCAAGAGCGTGGACTGGCTCTACATTTGGACGGTGCAAGACTATTCAATGCGCTGGTCGAAACACAAGAAACCACAAAGGCCTGGGGAGCAGCCTTCGACAGCATTTCCATTTGTCTAAGCAAGGGCCTTGGGGCTCCAGTCGGTTCTTTGCTAATTGGCGATGTAGATTTTATCAAGAAAGCAAGGCGAGTTCGCAAAGTAATGGGAGGAGGCATGCGCCAAGCAGGGTACATAGCAGCCGCTGGTCTTTATGCACTACAAAACAACGTAGAACGCCTAAGCATTGACAACCAACGAGCACGTCAGGCGGGGGCCGTACTACAACAACAATCTTACGTCAGTGCTGTCAGACCTGTACAATCTAATATTGTCATTTTTGACTTGGCGGGTAAGCTTAGCGCGGCTGATTTTCTGGCTACTATGGAGGAGCAAGGCATACTAGCAGTTGCCTTTGGACCACAAACGGTCAGATTGACCTTTCATTTAGATATCAGTTCAGAAATGATGGAGCGCGTAATTGAAGTCCTTTCTAACTATGAAACGGCGGGATAATCGATGCTTAGTACGGGCACATTAGCATGATTAACAATCATTTCTACCGTACTACCTCTGAATATCCGTTTGAAAGGAGCTCGAACATGGTTTGAGATAGCGATCAGGTCTGCCTTTTCTTCATCCACAAAGCGGCGAATACCTGCTTCAACGCTGATGTCGTCATAGTAATGCGACTGGCATGGATATCCTCCGGCGATGGCCTTGAAGTCCTTCAGCGCTTCCTGCATTACAATCTGAGGGGGAGTAAATAAACCCGAGGTGTGAATAGTCAAAACATGTACTTCTTCTACGCCGAGATCATCAGTTAATTCGAGGAAGTGCTTAAAGGCAATTTGGTCCTCCATCAGCAGGCCCGTTGCAAACACGGCTTTCGGAAACTTAAGTTCTGAAATTGGGCCTTTCACAACCAAGGTGTTGATGTGCAGTTTACGGATGGCCTTTTGCGTGTTTGAGCCGATCAACCATTCTCGTTTACCACTCGCTCCATGAGAACCCATTACTACAAAACTAAAGGGCATCTCTTCTGTGACCTTTACTAGTTCTTCGAAAAAATCACCTTCTCTTTGCTCTACTTCACAAGCTACACCTTTGTTTTCTGCTAGCTCACGTAGTTTGTCCAATTGCTCACCAGCGGCACCGGCAGCTGCTTCCTGGAGTGGATCAAACTGTTCATTCCATTCCTCATCCGTTGACCAATCTTTACCAAGCTCATGGCAGTGGAATAAATACAAGGTAGCGCCAAGTCGCTGAGCAAGTTGGCAGGCAGCATTGAAAGCAAAGTTGGCTACCGGAGAAAAGTCAGTGGGGCAGAGAATATTCATACAGTTACGTCAACTTAGGTTTGATCCTTCATCCAAAGATGGTCGTAAGATAGGATAATTCACATGATCTTTGTCAGCAAGGATGCGACGGAAATATCATGATAAATACTGCAATCTGTAGTAGAGCATGTATTTTTGTCAGGAGCGAAAAGCGCCTTTGAGTAGATATCCCGGAACAACTTCAAAATGACTAGCAAAACTGTACCTATCCTCCTTCTATTAGCCATTTCTATGGCTTTTTCTACCTACTGCGGGGCGCAGACTCCTCTACAAATCAATGCCCAGACAGACTCGCTGCAATGTCATAGCGATGATGACGGAGAGCTATCCTGGATAATTAGTGGGGGAGAAGGCCCCTATTCTTATGAGTGGCGTAGACTCGGTTCTTCCTTTGTTTTTTCTGGCGGCAGCCAGATGGATGAAGGAGTAGGTGGTCCAATTGGCGGAAACCTAGAAGCTAACACTTATGTCATCACAGTGGAAGACAATACAGGAGAGATCGCTTTGGATACCATAGAAATTGGTGAGCCTGATCGCATCCTGGTTCTGGACATTGCTATTTCTGATGCCCTTTGTGCTGAAAGTTGTGATGGTTGGGTCGAACTGACCGTCGGCGGTGGTACAGGGCAACTAACAATTACCTGGAGTGATAATGAAGTAGGTGCTAGTCGTGAGAACCTCTGTCCTGGAGAGTATGTTTTTTTCATTATTGACGAAAGAGGATGCCGACAAAAAGGGTCTATTCCTATTGGCGCGCCACCTCCAATCGAAGTAGTCTTCACAGATACTTCTCCAACCTGTAGTGGCGCTGCTAATGGTGCCGTCACAGCGGATGCTAGTGGTGGCGTTGGTGAACTACAATACAATTGGTCAAATGGCGACGCAGGTCCGCAACTCTCTGATGTGAACAGTGGTAGCTATCAACTGAGTATCACCGACGACGGCGGCTGTGTAAAGGAGTTTGATACCTTCTTGCCGGACGGCCCGCCTTTGGATGCCAACGTTCAGGTCAATTATGGATGCGGAGATGGGAATCTAATTGTATCAACACTCCCGATCAATGGTTCTGGTCCCTACACTTATCAATGGAGTACTGGTAGTTCAGCTCCACTGCTTTTTCAAATGTCTAGCGGCCAGTATGGCTTGTCCTTGACAGATGGAAATGGCTGTGTGGACCAAGTCAGCTTTGAGCTAGACTTTGTGGCACCATTAATGGTTGAGGCTCAGGTACAGGATGTGAGTTGTCCTGGTGCAGAGGATGGTGGAATTATTCTCGACGTATCCGGCGGACTACCACCATATGAACTCCTGTGGAATGATGATCTCAGTGGTCTGGAACCTAGCTCCCTTTCTGGCGGAGAGTACGGGTATAATATTAATGCCAGTGGTTGTGGGCTTGCAGGAAATGTACTGGTCAGTGAACCCCAAGCTTTTGAACTGAACTTGAGCTTTGCACCACAGTCAGATGAACTGCTGACGGCAACTGCTTTTGTAAGTGGTGGGACTTTCCCGTATCAATACCAGTGGAGCAACGGCAACAGTGGCATGACGGCTAGTAATCTTGTTTCTGATCAGGTCTATACGCTGATTGTAACGGATTTGAATGGATGCCAGGAAGTTTGGGAAATTCAAGCTTCACTGACAGACATCGAAGATGTGGAACACAGCGACAAACTCTCCATTTATCCTAATCCAAGTGCTGACATTTTTTGGATTGCACATGAAGACGGAGGGGTGTTCCGCATTTACAATACACAAGGAAAAATGGTGAAAAGCGGAGAAGTCTCCCCAGAGCAGTCCATTCCTGTAGACCTACAGTTATTTCCTGTAGGAAGTTATCATTTAGAGCTACTTACCCCAAGAGGTCGGCTCGCAAGGGTTCTAATCAAGAATTAGTGAAAGCCCGAATTAAAAGTATTGCGCCGTAAAGAGTCCAACTAGGAGTAGTGCATTAAATAAGGCCAGTAGGAACGACCGTATATTCCACCGATAGGTCTCTGCTAGCACCCTTGAGTGTAGGATAGAGATCAATAGCATGCCTAATGCCAATACGAAACTACAAAGGATAAGTTCGAAGGGTAGATCGATGAGGACACAGCTCACTATATTCGGGTTTGCTTGAGCTTCAAACCAATTACTGATTTGCCATGCCAGCATTCCAGTACTTTTCAACATGGACGCCACTATGATGGACATCACAAAGAAATACGCCCGATGGCTTCGGTACTGAACAGTTTGGACCAGTAGGAAGATTGGGAGTAGAAATGCAATGGCAAGCAATAGAAGTAGATACGGTATAAATGTCGCAATACTCAAAAGGAGCAGATTTACCCACAAAACGGCAAAACCTACTGAAACCAGTACTTGTAAGTAGCCAACCTTAGTGATCCATTTCGAAATCATATCCTTGCAAAATGCTTAGTCCTTTTTCCAGTGTGCGGCAAATCGCTCTTTCTTGGATTTGAAAGGGAAGGCTGACAAAACTGCTAGGCCCTCCTCCGGCAGTATTGGGCCAACAACTTCGATACTACTCCCTCCTGTATTGATAAGATGCCTACAATCAGGTTTTGGTTTGCCTTTGCTGACTTTCTTCAGATCTTGTTGTCCAACGCCATAGACGACTCGATCAAGTTTAGCCCAATGAATAGCGCCACTACACATCACGCAAGGTTCCACATTGCAGTAAAGCGTAATCCCTTCTAAACTAATGCGCTTCTCTTGTTGGCAGTAAGTGCGAATGAGGTGTAGTTCGGCATGTGCGGTTGGATCAGATTCGATGATACAATGGTCTGAGGTACTGGCAACAACCACTCCGTCTTGGACTAATAATGCGGAGAAGGGATCGAAGCCTAGTTCTGCCGATTGCAGTGCAACGGCATAAGTCTGCCGGATAAAGTATTCATCTTTCATGACTAGTCTGAGGTATTTTGAGCGTCCCAGAGAATCTCTACCGGGTGCTTAGCCTTACGACCAGTGGCATCGGCTATTTGGTGACGGCAACTCGTTCCAGGTGCGGCAATAATCGTTTCTGGAGCCGCAGAGCGCACAGCAGGAAATAGAACCAACTCACCGACCTGCTGGCTTACGGCATAGTGCTCAGCCTCGTATCCAAAGCTCCCTGCCATCCCACAGCAACCAGAGGGAACATATTGTACGTGGTAATTTTCAGGAAGAGAAAGAAGCTGTATCGTGTCCTCTATATTCGACAGCGATTTTTGATGGCAATGTCCATGTAATAGAAAGCGCTTTTCCTTCCTTTCAAAGGGAGCACTCGATAAGTTGCCATTTCTAATTTCTGCTGCGAGAAACTCCTCTATAGTCTGGCAATTTTCACTAAGGGCTGTAGCTCGTTCTTTCAATTCGCTAGAGACAAGCCGGGGATACTCATCTCGAAAGCCCAAAATAGTAGAGGGCTCCACACCTAACAATGGGGTTTCAGCATCAATGATTCCTGAGAATATCCGGACATTCTCTTCGGCAAGGCCTTTAGCGCGCATTAGAAGGCCTTTTGATATCGCAGCCCGACCGCTTTCAGGATGATTTAGCATCTTGACGGTGTAGCCTAAATGCACCAGCAATTGAATGGCCTTTTGGCCGATGGGAGTATCATTATAATTGGTAAACTCATCGCAAAAGAAGTAGACGATCCGACCACTAGGAGAAATCGGCTTGGGCTTCTCCTGTATGAACCACTGGCGTAATGAATACCTGTGAATAGTGGGCAAGCTACGTTCGGCCGCAATACCAACCACGGACTTAGCCAGCCCGGAGGTGAGCTTATTCGTGAGTAAGAAATTGTAGAGGCCTGGCCAAAAGCTACCAATCCTGTTAAATGTATCCAGATAAGCAAATAAGCGCGCTCGCAGTGGGGTGCCATTGCTTTGGTAGTATTGGTACAAGAACTCCGCTTTAAGTCCGGCCATATCAACATTAGAAGGACACTCTGACGTGCAGCCTTTACAGGAAAGACAGAGGTCCATTACTGCTTTTATCTCTTCATGATCAAAACGGTTGGCCTTTGCGCTTTGCGTCAAAAACTCGCGTAAGGTATTGGCGCGTGCGCGGGTGGTGTCCTGCTCATTCCGGGTGGCTTGGTAGCTAGGGCACATTGTTCCGCCTGAAAGTGGCAACTTCCGACAGTCACCTGAACCGTTACACTTTTCAGCAGCACGCAAGATGCCTCCAACTGCATCAAAATCAAATACGGTTTCAATTGCGGCCGTCTCTTGTTCTGGCTCGTACCGCAGGGAACTGTTCATTGGTGCCGCGTTCACAATCTTACCTGGATTAAAGATATTGTGTGGGTCCCAGGTAGATTTGATTTCCTTGAAGAGATCGTAGTTTCTCTCCCCGACCATCAGCGGAATGAATTCAGCCCGAACTCGGCCATCTCCGTGCTCGCCACTGAGTGAACCACGATATTTTTTCACCAATTTGGCGGTGGCTAAGCTGATTTGGTAAAACTGCTCGACATCCTCAGATTTCTTCAGGTTAAGAATTGGCCGAAGATGTAACTCTCCGGCTCCGGCATGAGCGTAATAAACCGGGCTCTGGTCAAATTCCTTCATCAACTCGCTAAACTCTTCAATATAGTTTGGCAAGTCTGCTAACTCTACCGCAGTATCTTCGATGCAGGCAACGGCTTTGGAGTCACCAGGAATATTTGCAAGTAACCCGAGGCCAGCGCTACGCAGCGCCCAAGCCACTTT
>CAJXOS010000013.1 GCA_913057725.1 uncultured Lewinella sp. | reverse complement strand
ACAAGTGTTGTTGCGCCAGTAGTTACGACGTACTTCCAAAGTAACTTCACCACAGTTATCGTAAGAACCTTCGTCAATATCTGCAGCGAAGATGCGTGCGATACCTTCGATACCGTTTGCTACATCACCACCACCGATAGATACGTTCAATTCGTCATCACAGGCAGCACTTGGCTCGATCTCATCAGAGATTACCAAGTCATACTCTTCACATGTCTCATTACCACAGTCATCCTCACCACATAGGATAAGAACGTGCGCACCAATTGGTGCTTGTACTACATCACCATCAGCGATGAAACCACCAGCGAAGAATGCTTCACCGAAGGCTAGTACAGTATAGGTAGTTACTTCAACACTTGAACAACCGTTACCATCAGCAATACCTGGAGTAGGGATAGCTACATTAGCTACACAGCTGAATGGTGAAGTTGATAGGCTGATTACCTCAGGAATACCAGTCAATACTGGAGGAGTAGCATCAAATACCTTAACGATCTGGTTAACGATCAATGATCCTGCAGGATCACACCAGTCGATGATGTTCCACTCACGGCGTACTTTGTAAGTACCGTCACATACATCAATACGTGGCTCATCTGAGTAAGATGCTCCTACGTTGCAGTAGTTCTGCGCTAGGTTCTCGAAACCGAAAGCAGTACGCAACCATGGGTAGCCAGATGCAGATGGGTGTGGGTTACCGTTAGCGTCAACAGCGAAGTCCTCGTCACACTCTAGTGGTGCAGACAATGGAGGAAGTACGATGTCGCCAATGTTTGGCTTACGGAATGTGATTACTTGATCACAAGATGCAGTGCGTGGAGCACCAACACATGCACCGTCGTAGCGGTCTGCTACAGTGAAAGTACGAGTGATACGCTCATCACCACAGTCACCGTCAGAATCGATAACGTCGCTCAAGGTTACTACCATTGGGCCACAGTTATCAGCTACATCAGGAATACCAGTAAGACTCAACTTGTCTAGGAATGCATTCAATGCAGAAGTGCTTCCACCGAAGAAGGTGTTACGAGTAGCTGTGAAGTTCAAAACACCGTCAGCATCAACGATCCAGCTCTGTGGAGTCTGGAAGTAGATGTTGTCGATATCGTCACAGATCAAGTCACGAGTCTCTTGTAGCGTAGTAGCTGTGAAGTCACCACCGATAAGACCGCTGTTGTTGTCTGAGAAAATAGAAATTGTCCAATCACCAAACTGAGTAGTTAGCCAGTTGGTCAATACCAAAGTATAGCTTGTGTTTGGCTGTAGTGGCAAGCTCAAACGTAGTGCTGGGTCAAATGGGCTACCACCAGGTACGCCAGCATCGTCAGATGAACCGATCAAGTTCTCACATGGGTTGTCAACGTTGAACTCACCCTGGAACAAGAACAAGCTCGCATCACCCCACTCAGAGTCTACCAAGAAAGTGTATACATCAACTGGAATAGCGAAATCAGGAGTAGTGAAAGTCACTACGTCGTAGTTGTGGATACCATCCACCAACCACTGCTGGTTCAAACAGCTGTAGTTGTTGAAGTTCAACTCCGCATCACCAGCGTTCAAGTTACCAGAAGCTTGGTCAGCTGACCAGTCTAAAGTAACATCGTCAGTGTCAGCAGGACACTCGATGGTTGGATCAGTCTTGTCTTCTGCGAACAAGTCACCCCAACAAGTGTATACAACAGCACCGTTGATGTAAGCCTCAGCCATATAAGTGTGGTCACCACAACCAGAGATAACGTCACCGTTACCACCGTCTACAGTGATGATGATCTCATCAGCACACTCGATGTTACCAGTCATTACCATCTCAGGAGTGATAGTCGCAGTACACTCTTCACCTAGAGTAACGTTTACGTTAGCGATACATCCTAGGTTTAGTTCTTCGTCACATGGTGTCTCTAGCTCGTTGAACATTACCATCATCAACTGCTCATCATCGATGAAGCCTGGAGGTACAAGAGGACCGATACAGTCGTTATCTAACTCACCCCAAACATCATCACAAGCTGTTTGACCAGTAAATGGTCCACCAGTTTGGTGCAACCAGTGAGCAGGCTCACCAATGTTAGCTGAGCTACCTTCCCAGAACCACTGGTCAAAAGAACCAGCAAAAGGAGCAGCTGTCACCCAATAACGAGTACTAGGAGCCAATACAATATCAGCAGGATCAAACTCGAAGAAGAGATCCGCATCTCCTTCTGGATCAACGTCAGCTCCTGGAACTTCCGCCATATAAACCATAGCACCAGGCTCACCACCATTATCTGCCCATACAATGATACGTACAGTACTGGTAGATACAAAACCAGCTGCCTCTTCCGTACCAGGAATGGTAATAGAGCAAATAGATGATGCTACTGCCGGAGAAACAAAATCCTCAGCAGCATACGTAGCGTTGTTGCCAAAGTTTGTCCATACTTGTGAAGTAGTAGAGTTAACACCAATGTCTGTGGTGTTATCATAAGAAGGTAGATCACCTACACAATCACCAGCAGTCGCTGTGCCTGAAGCCCAGCCATCGCCCGCGCGAGTAAAATCTACTTGTCCCATCGCTGGAACAGCAAAAACAAGTCCACCCAAAATCAGCAGAGCGCTGAACAGCTGGGTAGCATTGCTCAAACATCGTCTAAATGTTTGCATAAGATTACAATTTGTTAAGTAAAAAAGGTTATGTAGCTATAAAAGCAAAGCCATATAGTAGCAATCACTCCTAAAAGTCATACAAGTGCATGACAATAAGAGAGTTGCGTGTTTTGGTCGTCAAATCGAATGTGCAATATAGTATAAAGTCCATTAATATTAAAGCTCAGACCCCATAATTGCTCCATATTTGGCTAGATCAACAAAAAAGCGGTCGACTAGCACAAGGCTAACCGACCGCAACAGTCATCATTATCGCAATATTCTTATAGTGGTTAGTTCACGATTCGCAAACTACTATTTTCGCTTACTGCCTGCTCTAAAATCTCTACGCCCTGCTTCATCTTCATTCGGCTACCTTCAGTAACACTCAGGCGGGCTTTAGAGACCACTCCTCGATCCGTATCCAAACGGCTTTCGTTTTCTAATTGAGCATTGAGCAGCTCTGTTTTGCCTGTAAATTCGACAGAGACACCTTCTGCAGCCACAATATTCAATTCTTGCACATCGACCATCGCCTTAAGCTCAAACTCTCCAGCTGCATTGATACTAATCTGCTCTCCGGAAAAATCTTTTACCCGCACATCATCTGTATGCTCAAGTGTTAGCTCTTGCAGATCAGGCATTGTGATGTAGATACGTACTGGTGCACTCAAATCTTCGAGTGGTTGATTAACGGTCAAGACACCATCTTCTTGTGAAGAGACAATCTGACTTAAGTACTGCCCAGGGCCTGCCATTTGCAAATCATAGCGATCTCCCTGTTCAATTGTGACCTTCATCGCTCCACTCAGGATGATACTGTTGTAATCTTGAAACTCGCTGAGTTGCTTTTCTTGGGCAGGTGCTTCAGCCTCTACCTCTGTAGTTTCAGCCGGACAAGATTGACAAAGCAATTGTCCTGAGCTACTCATTTTATATAGCTGTGTGCCGCTTGGATATTGATCTACACGCATGTTACCGCGATCAACAACTCGCTCAGTGAGATTTAAGCTAGCGCCTTCTGGCACAAGAACCTCAACTGTGACCTGTTGGTCCCTCCATTTTGCAATCTCTGTGAAAGGAACTTCACGTGGGATGGCTAAGCTTCCTTCATTTACTTGCAACGGAAAGTGAAGATCGGCAGCCAGCGCTCGGGCATCTGCTCCTTTACGTCCTCGAGCTTTCACCAGTTTGTTAAAATGCCACTCACCATCAGGACTTTTCTTGATCGTGTAGTGTGCTGGTGCCCCAGGTAATTCAATTCGTTCTCCTCCTATGTAAAATCTCCGATCATTATGATCCGCCATCCGATAATAGGACAAGGTCAAAGGGTCAGCAATGAATTCATCTGTAGAGATCCGCTCTTAAATTTGCTCTTCCACCATGAACTCTTGGCTGAGTGTTCCACCAATGCTTGCTAATGAGAACACATTAATAAACCAGAAGACGATCATGGCAATGATCCAGGCCTTGCCCATACGGCGACCGAAAACAACACGAACAATACCCAAAATAATAGCCAGTATAGGAATACCTACGGTAAAGAGGACGTTGATCATGGCGATCATTGTCATCACCTCCTGGCTTGGGAAGAAGTTGGTTAGGATAGGCATTGAAAAGGCTAAGCCTGCAATAATACCCAGCCATACCATAGCGAAGACAAAGATGAAGAAGATGGCGGCCGCTATAAGAATCCAACGAAGTACTCTACCAATCTTAGGCAATTGTTCGCGGACGGCCTGCCAGCTATCCTCCCAGGTTTCATCTATAGCAGCGAACCGCTGCGAAGTGCCCTGGTCTTCTCCATCACTTTGGTGCGGACTTTTTTTTTACCGGCTAGTTCTTCTCCCAGCTCGGTCATTTTCTCTGATAAATGCTCAATCTCTTCCGTAATCACTTTACTGATATTGGAGATATTGATTGGCTCGCCTCGCATTGCTAAGCGATCTCCAGCCGTTTTCGCTTCTGGCATCAGTGCCCAGAGAATCAAGTATAATGGTATACCAATACCTCCCGAGATTACAACTAGAACAAAGAACAGTCGAATCCAGATGGGGTCAGCAATGCCGAAGTAAGCTGTCAGTCCAGCGGCAACACCTCCTACAACCTGCTCTTCAGAATCGCGGTATAGGCGCTTACCAGTTTTGATCTTAAATGCTCCTTTGGTATCAGTAGCAGATCCACCATCGGCCATGCTTTCGCCTTCGCCCATGGGATCAGCGCCGAATTCTTCGGGGCGTCCCATGATAGCGATGGCATCTTCAACGTTTTGAAAAGCTACAATCGGGCGATTTTCTAGCTGCTCCAAAAAGAGTTCAGCTAATCGGGCTTCAATGTCGTGGGTGATTTCTTCGTAGCCTTCCGTATTACGGAAATGATTATGAATGGCTTCCAGGTAAGATCGTAGGTGATTATAGGCGTCTTCATCAATCGTGAAGGGATATCCGCCGAGATTGATATTAAATACCTTATTCATTGGTTTGGTGATTTTGCGTGTTATGATGGACTGACTTGACCAGCAGATCCCAAGTTTCTAGTAAACCGTCTAGGAATTCGCGGCCATTCTCGGTAATGGAGAAGTACTTCCGTGGAGGTCCGCTCGTGCTTTCTCTCCAGGTATACTGCAACAATTCCGTATTCTTCAGTCGGGTGAGCAGTGGATACAGGGTACCTTCCTTTACTTCTAGTGGCGTGTCTTTTAGCTTTTGCTGAATGGTAGTCGGGTAAACTTCATCTTCAGCAGCTATAGCAGACAGAACAACTAACTCCAGGATTCCCCGGCGCAACTGCTTCTTGGTTGCATCAAAAGCTTTCATTTGTTCATCTGACATCTTCATTAATTTGGGCTTTACAGAAGTTGAGCTTTCTAAGTGAATAGAACATAAGCACCTCTTTCGGCCTTTTGTCTGATACAAAGATATGGTGTTGCTAGGTATTATGCAATACCAAGTACCTAGAAAAGCCTGCTACTTGGGTATAAATCATTGCTTTTATCGACAAACGGCCTGTTTCTACCGACAAAGGAAAAGCTTCTTATATACGCTTTGACGCCACACTTACGATCGTGGTTACAAGTTCTATTCTAAAGGCCTCATTTACTACAGACATTTTTTACCTTAGCCTGTCATATTAGAGCGAAGGATGCAGGACTTAGTAGAAAGAGTAATAGGAAGATATACTGGCCCCAAACGAGGACCGCTTATCGTTGCCTTAGGAGGACTACATGGAAACGAGTTGGCAGGGATTCGCGCGCTGGACATGTTATTCCACATGCTCAATGTTGAGCCGAATCACAACCCCACCTTTGCATTTAAGGGTCGCCTCCTCGGACTAAGAGGAAATCTCCAGGCATGCCGCTTGGGAGTGCGATTTCTTGAAAAGGATCTCAATCGACAATTCACACCAGATAACATAGGTCGAATCCGCTCCACTCCACATTCCGCGCTAGAAGCAGAAGACAGAGAACTTCAGGAACTATTGGAAATTATCGATCGGGAGATTGAAGACTATCAGCCGGAGCGCATGATCGTTATAGACTTGCATACCACAACAGCTGATGGGGGAATTTTCACACTCGCCACCGACGACCCTGAGAGTATAGAAATGGCAAAATCCATGCATGCCCCTGTAATTACAGGTATGCTGAAAGGGCTACGCGGCACCACAATGCACCATTTCTGCTGTGATCACTTCCCATGCCTTACCGTAAGTGTAACCTTTGAGGCAGGCCAGCATGAAGATCCTCTATCGACACGACGTGCCATTGCCGCACTTGTGAATCTTTTGCGCTCAGTTGGTAGTGTGCGACCAGAAGATGTTGAGAATCGCCATGACGATCTACTCATTAACTATAGCAAGGGTTTACCTAAAGTGGCTAAACTGCTTAAAGTGCATCCCGTAAAACCAGAAGATCGTTTTCAAATGCTTCCAGGCTTCAGAAATTTTCAACCGATTAGAGCAGGCGAATTATTGGCCCACGATCGCAATGGTAGCATCATCTCACCATATGACAGTCATATCCTCATGCCTCTATACCAGGACCAGGGAGAGGATGGCTTTTTCCTCATCGAGGTTATTGAATAGGATTGTCCTTTTCCAGCACGCCAATTCCAAAAAGTGCAAAGTCGTACTTAGTCGGATCAGAAGGGTCTAATTGACGGAGATTATCGGTAAGCTCAACCACTGTCTTCCAGTCTCGCTGTTTGCGCTGAACTAATCCTAATCGACGTGCGATACGCTCTACATGCACATCTAGTGGCATCATCAATTGAGAAGGTTGAATACGATTCCATAATCCGAAATCAACTCCCGAATTATCAGTCCGCACCATCCATCGCAAAAACATATTCAAACGCTTGCAGCTCGAATTTCGCGCTGGCGTGGCAATATGTTTACGTGTTCGTTTCGGGGAATCTGGCAAGCTAAAGAACAACTCGTGAAAACCAACCAATGCCGCCTCAATCGTTGGATGCTCTGGAGTAAGAAAGCGTGCAAAAGCATCCTCTAGCGAATCATGCTGCTTGTAATACCACTGCAAAAAAGTGAGAAAATATAAGGTATCGGTATATTGAAAAGTACGGTGCTTAAAGTCCGCAAATTTAGCTCGGTCCTGCTCTTGATGATTAATAATAAAATCATGCGGGGCGCCGTCCATTAGCTCAATCAATCGATGAGCATTATTAATAATGGTCTTGCGCTGCCCCCAGGCTAATATGGACACCCAGAAACCCATGATCTCTTGATCCTGCTTTTGATCAAACAAATGAGGAATGGAGATGGGATCAGCAGGAATGAAGTTGGGCTGGTTAAATCGAACTACCTGCTCATCAAGATATGCCTTCAACTCTGTTCTATTCATCTACGCTTATACTTGCCGCCAAATATAGAACAATAGCACTTATCCTTTATTCTAGTTCAAACTCGGTACGACGGTTTTCTCGCCTTCCCTCCGGAGTATCATTTGTTGCTACAGGTTTACTTTCTCCAAAGCCTTCATAGCGAATACGACTCTCAGCGATTCCCTTTTCAATTAGATACAAGCGTACAGCATTAGCTCGGTTTTCACTTAACAGCAAGTTACTTTCCTCGTCGCCCACATTGTCTGTATGGCCGTTAACCTTAATCTTCAACTCCGGATAACGCTCAAGCAGTTCGTACAATCGATCCAGTTCTGGCTCTGACACCGGCAACAATTCTGCAGAACCTGTAGCGAAAAGCACATTACGCAATACAATGGGCTCACGAGTAGCAACAGCGTCGGCCACCACCGGAATTCGTTGTAAATCAACATTGAGCTGAAAAGGCGTTTCT
The DNA here is from genome assembly GCA_913057725.1 of uncultured Lewinella sp. Classification (GTDB taxonomy): domain Bacteria; phylum Bacteroidota; class Bacteroidia; order Chitinophagales; family Saprospiraceae; genus Lewinella. Next base: position 61,682 of record CAJXOS010000013.1, on the reverse strand, counting down.
TTGGTGGAAACCTCAGACAGTTCAAATCGATCAGAATAGAATAGATAGCCTTCCTGATCTGCTTCCATACCATAGTTCTGACCAATAGGTAAGACCACCAAAAACGAGCCATCTTCGCGTGTCCGTAGGCGAGCGAAGTCTTCAGTAGTACCGTCTCTTCTGATTACTACTTCAACATCTCCCAAAAGCGCCTTCGACTCTGCATCGCGAACTATGCCTTCTACATAGGTAACAGGATTAGGCCGTGCTGCTTTATGCAATTCAAACTGATAAATATCAAGGTTCAGCGGCTTACCCTTTTCCGTATTTTGATCCGTAGTGTAATAAGCAGTCTGGCCATCCAGACTTACTACCAAGGTACCCTCCCCTGCCGATGTGTTTATTGGATAGCCAATATTATTTGGCTCTTCCCATTGGCCATCCGCAGTTAGTCTGCTTAAGAAAATGTCATAATCTCCCAATCCCGGATGTCCATCTGAGGCGAAATAAAGCGTCTGGCCATCGGCATGCAGGTATGGAGACTGTTCATTGCCGCTTGTATTAATTGATGAGCCTAAGTTCTCGGGGTTACCCCAACTCCCATTTGGCTGCCGCTTACAACGATAGATATCACTTCCTCCAAAGCCTCCTGGGCGGTTGCTGGTAAAGTAGAGAAAGTCACCGTTTGCCGAAAGTGAAGGTTGCGTATCCCAGTGGGGACTATTAATGGGAATGGCTGCGTGCCGCAAGTTGCCCCATTTGCCGTTGATTTTTCGGGCGTAATACAAATCACAGCTCCCATAAGAATCGGGCCAATGGCAGCCTGTAAAAAACAATATCCGCCCATCGGCTGACACATTCTGTGCTCCCTCATTCTCCACCGTATTAACACCTTTCAAAGGCTGACCTTGCGACCAATTTCCTTCTTCGTCTAATATACTGTAGTAGAAATCTTCTTGGCCATCATAATTTACGGTATATACTAAGAAACGTCCATCCGCAGAAAACGAAGGCAAATATTCCTTACCGTTCGTATTGACAGCGGGGCCAATTGACATTGGATCAAACGGCACAGGATTTTTCACCAGTTCAGCAGCGATTCTAGCTTTAGATAAATACTTCTCTACTCTCCCGCGTCGACGATCACGATCAGAGGCTAGTTCCAAGTATCGTTCATAGTGAACAATGGCCTCTTCATACTTCTCTTGGCGAAACTCTACTAAACCCAGTTGATATATGGCTCGCGGCTTGTACGATTCATCTAATACCAAGGCTGCCTCAAAGTCGGCTTCGGATAAGCTTAGTTCATTTTGATCATATTGAATTTGCGCACGTAATAAGAGTACATCAATCGCATTGCTATACTTTTCCAATATTGCATTCAACTCCACTAACGCATTCTCCATTTGCTGCCTACGCACAAAGGATTCAGCCTCCTCAAATCGCTTCACCGAACGGCGATCAAGATCCTCTATCGTTACGTAATCTTGCGCTACAAGGATTGCATTAAAAGAAAACAACAGGGAAACAATAATAATTCGGAGCATGCAAAAACAATATATTTATCAAACAAACACGCATTAAACGCCTGAGCCTACCGCAATCGTTCATTTCAAACAGCAAATCTTCACAAATGTCTAAACCCCAAGAAATTCTAACTGCCTGGAAAGCCAACGGCGGAAGCTGGATTCAGGCGATCAATCAGCAAGAGTTGGCATCTAGAAATGCAGCTACAAATGCAGCAATTATCAACGCTATTAACACACATTGTCCAAACAGTATTCTTGACTTGGGTTGCGGGGAAGGATGGCTATGCCGAGCACTAGTACAATCAGGGAGAAAAGTCGTGGGTATAGACGGCGTATCATCATTAATTGAAGATGCCATAGATAAGGATCAAAGTGGAAGCTATTACTGCCATGATTACGACGCAATTCGAAAGGGGGCATTGTCACAGCTAGGCCAATTTGATATAATCGCCTTCAATTTCGCGCTCTTTGAAGAACAAGGAACCCCGACTCTACTCTCTCAACTAAGACATCATGTAGTACCAACTGGTAGCCTAGTATTTCAAACCGTAATCTTGGGAAATGAAGAAAGCTCTGGTTGGCACCAAGAAGATTGGCGGGCACTAAAGCGGGATTTCCCAGCCGCTTTCCCGTGGTATTACCGCACACCAGATGACTGGAAGGCTACTCTTCAAGAATCTGGATGGAATGCTGTAACAATGGATCGCATTCTCCACCCCGAATCAGGCGCATCATTATCTCTAATTATTCACGCCAAACTATTACCCTAAAACGAGCATTCCCCGCTTAAGTCTTAGCCTAAACGGGGAATGCGGGGTATATCAAAATCCGATGAATATTATCCTACTTCAGCTAGCAATTCTGCAGCTCGTTCGGAGCCTTCATCAGCGGCCTTTTTCCAGTCTTCTAGAAAGCCTGATTGTCCACTTTGTTGAAATGCCAGACCACGGTGCAGAAGAATTTCTCCCATTTCTGGCTTGCCATTATTCGTAGGCATTTTAAGCGCTTCGTCAAACATGCTAATCGCTTCATCCAACTTACCTGCTGCAGCTAACGTACGCCCCTTATCAAAGGCCACCTGGCGGCGGAAAACGTACTGCGGATGATCCTCCTGTAATGGACGGCTCAAAAAGAAGTTAAACAATGGAATTGCCTTATCATGCTGTCCTAGTTCTAGCAAGCATTTTGCCTTACGGTGAAGCGCCTCAAGGTATACATTGTGATGCGGCATAGAGTGCTTCATACTGAAGGTCAAATCTTCCATCGCAGCAGTCCAATTCTCTTGCTTGATCAAAATACGCGCACGCCCGAGATAAGCATTAGGACGCTTACGATCAATCTCAATACTTGCAGCATAATCAGCTAGAGCGGCCTCCGTATCTCCTTGCGTGTAGTGGATAAAACCACGACGCTCGAGCGCTTGCGCATGTCGAGGGAAACGATCAACTGCTTTGGTGAGCAATTTCTTAGCTTCGTCTAGTTGACCGTCAAGGATTAGCTGTCGGCCACGTCGGAAAGATTGAACGGTAGACTTGTCACTATCCGGCTCCAAGCAAACATATTCCTGCAGTTTTCCATCCAAGATTCTCCAAAGGTGGAGATCTCCAGCAATAGAAAACTCACTCGCCTTTGCGAGCATATGGATGGTGTTCATCCATACCTTTTCGCTACATTGAAATTTTTCCCGCGGTGCGATAAGAGCGCACACTTCGTCATCAAGTATTTTATCGACATCGCGATAAAGCACTTCATTTTTGTAACGAGTTTCCAATAGGTGAGTAATAACCTTAGTGGCCTGCTGGACACTCCGACTGTTTGCGTACTCTAACCTTCCTAGGACAATGACAGTAAAATCCATACCCCTGCTGCTAATTAATATATATTGAAGACTGAAATTCCTTTTTGTAACCCTACAACGAACCATTAGTCTAGATCGTTCCATCGATCTAGCCATTCCACATAAGATTCGCCTATATCAGTAAGTTTATGAGTATTTATTCCAGGAGGGAGGAGGATTGCAAAATAAATCCTCGTAAAAAATTGAAACTTAGCTTCCGTGCAACGTCAATAGGTGGTCAACACTCCCTGAATTCCTAGCAATACGTGTGCGCATGCAAAATTATTAAAAACTTTTAATTTAACAAAATAAATTATTCAGGGTTTAGCCAGACCTTACATCCTTCCGTACAATTGGTACAAATATCGATCTGATCGCGCCCCTGAAAAAGCTGTTCACGGAACTCTTGATACGCCTCACTTTGCCAAATTTCAGGGAGAGACTTCTCTTTTAAATCACCTAGCTGGTGTGTCGCATCTTTATCAAAGCAACAAGGGACCACTAAGCCATCCCAAGTTATCACAGCACCGTGCCACAGCTTCCAACAATGATTATGCAAACTGGCCTTTGGCTCATACCTCCCATCGGCTAGACGGCGATAACGACTTAGATTAAGATTGGCAGGAATCAGAGGATTGCCATGCTCATAGTCATATACCTGGGCTGTTTTGAAAGACAGAGCATCTACACCAAGACCCTCGGCCATTTTTTTGATCTCTGGGACTTGATGTTCATTCGGACGAACAATCAAAAATTGCAACACAATATGGGGCGTGGAAGACTTTAGCTTACGTTTCCAATTCACCACATTCCGGACGCCTTGCAAAACCACTTCCAAATTTCCCTCCTTCCGGTACTGCTCATAAGTCTCTTGAGTAGTGCCGTCAATAGAAACTATTAGTCGATCCAAGCCAGAACGAACCGTTTGTTCAGCGTTGGCACTATTGAGAAAATGCCCGTTTGTAGAGGTGATGGTATAGACTCCCTTTTCATTCGCGTGCTGAACCATATCCAGAAAGGCTGGATTGATATAGGGCTCACCTTGGAAGTAGAAAATTAGATACAGTAAATGGTCGGCTAACTGATCAATATTAGAGCGAAAAAAGTCTGCCTTTAAATTACCCGTGGGACGAGTAAATTGACGCAGGCCGCTGGGGCATTCCGGGCAACGCAAATTGCAAGCCGTTGTGGGTTCAAAGTTGATGGTGAAGGGCAGTCCCCATTGACGCGGCGTGCCAGTCCAGCGACTCAGGTAATAACTACCTACCACCAAAGCGGCATTCCAGATTTTTTTCCAACTTAACTTTCTTAGAAAACGGAGGCTATCCTGCCACTTGATGCGCTGCATACTAGTTCGAATCGTCCTCGTAACTCACTTTTACGCGCTCGTCGATGTTCAACACCTTTACTTCGGTACGACGATTCAGCAAGTGCTCGCTATCGGTACATTCAATACCGTCTGCACAATGATTCCGCAAGCGGGCTTCGCCATAACCAACCGTTCTAATTCGATTGGCAGCAACACCTCTTTGAATCAAAAATTCCTTTGCAGACTGTGCCCTACGTAAAGATAAATCCAGGTTGTACTCATCAGTACCGCGACTATCCGTATGTGAACCTAGTTCGATTTGCATACTTGGATACAAATTCATGAGCTGTGAAAGTGCATCAAGATCTTGAGCTGCTCCCTTCCGGATGGCAGACTTATTGAAATCGTAGTAGATGTTCTCCAATACGATGATTGTTCCTTCCTTAATAGGCTCACGTAGAATCGCATCAGAAGTCGGATGAATATTGAGATCGGCTTCTAAAGAGCGGCTTCCTCGCAAACGCACAGTAGTTACCCGAGTAGCTCCAGATTCGTAACCTGGCTTAACGCCTTCCAAGACATAATCACAACCAATCGGTAGACAAATTTCGTATTCGCCACCAATGTTACTCCGGTAAGTCGTGACAGAATTATCGCACAAGTTGGTCAATTGGAGCGCTACGTTAGGAATTGCAATTTGGAAGCGATCCGATCTAACCGTCCCCGTCAACATGATACAGTTAGTCGGCTCCATCAGAAAATCCAATGGCTGGTCAGGACCTAATTCATCGGTATGGAATCGCAGTTCTTGCGTGAAGTAGTCTGGCTTTGACACTAACAACAAGTAGTCTTTATCTTCATCCAAGGCTACAACAGCCTCCCCATTCCTGTCGGTCACTGCTAGTGGACTTCCGAGATCCTCATCACTCTTACGAATGAGCTTCATGATCATTTCTCCTTCTACCTCCTCATTCGGCACAAGTTCTAAATCATAAGCATCTTCGTCCTCGATGAGTCCGTCCTTATTGAGCTCAAACATACGAATAGAAGCACCAGCCATACGCCGGCTGCTTGTCTTATCAGTAACGTTTACTACACCATTCAAAACAGCACTTGGCTGAATTCCCTGTAAGCCTCCTGGCGCCTTAAACATATACACATCATCCTTACCAAAGCCACCTCTTCTAGCAGAGGAAAAATATCCACTATGCCCATCCGGAAGAATGACTAAACCAAGATCATCTTCCTGGCTATTGAAAGGCGAGCCCAAATTGTATACATCTCCCCACTTACGGCCAGACATATCAATCATGTACAAATCGAGATCTTTACGACCCGCGCCATGATGACCATCGGAAGAGAAGAACAATGTGCCACTTTGGTGAAAGAAAGGAAAAACTTCGTTTCCACTTGTATTCACATCTGGCCCTAGATTAATCGGCTCAGACCACTTTCCATTCTCCCACTCAACGAAGAACAAGTCCATGCCACCATATCCGCCAGGGCGATCTGAAGCAAAGAATAACTTACTTTCATCGGCAGATATAGAAGGGTGAACACTACGATATTCATCACTACCAAAAGGCAGTTCTTGTACATCTTCCCAATCAAATGGACCGCGACGAGCCTCATAGATTTTCTCTACTGAACGCCCCTTAGCATCCGAGCGACGAACACCATTACGAGAGTTAGTCCGAGTAAAGAAAATACGATCGCCGGAAGGACTGAACGAAACTGGTCCTTCATGGTAAGCCGAATTCAACTCCGTAGAGAAGGACTCAGGCTTGCCGGGCATCCCATTTGGATCTAATTCAGCGTAGAAAAGTTCAAAGAAAGTTTGCCCTGTCTTAGGGTCAATTGGACCATTCTTGTAGCGGGAAACGAAAACAAGGCCGTTTTCATAGACAGCTGGACAAAACTCCAAGCCCTCCGTATTTACCCGGCTGGTATTAAAAACACGCACCTCCTGCCCGGTAGCACCATACTCCGACACCGGTTGCGACCGCAGCAGGGCAGCAGCACACATTAGTACCAGTCCTATTAGGTGACCTTTCTTCATGCTATTCTTAAATGCGGTTTAGACAGCCGTAGTGGCTGTGGCAAAAATACCGTTTTTTGGCTGCTCATAGAGAAATTAAAAGAAGCGTGGACTAAGGATTTCATCACCACGTGATCGTCCACCTATTCCATATCGGACAACTGCCTCCATAGAACCGCTGGAATAAGACCTTAGTTCTGAGAAGGTGACATCGTAAGCCAGGCCAAACATAAATTGGTCACTGAACTGCATGCCCAATAGGATTGATCCAGCCTCTCCAATACCGCTTCTGCTGGATCCACCCAAGCGGTAAGATACACCAGTATATACGGTTTCACTAAAAATAAAGTTTAAATTAACGTCACCGTCAAATGGTGCACCCTCTACATACTTTAATATTGCCTGGGGTTGCATTTGTACTTTTTCGCCTAAACGCACTAAAACTCCCCCCATCAAATAGTAGTGAGGAACCTCTCTAGAAACAATAGTCCCCTCATCGGCAAAATCAATATTATTGGTCAGCAAACGAGGTGCACTGAGGCCCAAGTAGAAGGTTTGATTACTGTAGTATATACCTGCACCAAAATTAGGTACCATCTTGCTTTGTAGACCTACCGGAATAGCAGGATCTCCTTCAATTGGCTGTGTCGATTCCGTTTCCGCAAAGTTGATCCGCAACATCCGTACAGATGAAGAAAGCCCAATACCCATACGGCCTCCACGTCCAAGATTGAAGCGATAGCAATAGGAAACATCCGCAGTATAACGCTCAGTGGCACCAATACTGTGGCGAGAAATATTAGCTCCAAGACCAATGCCAGAAGCCGTCAGTGGCATGTTAAAAGTTAGGAGCTGCGATTCTGGTGCCCCTTCTAACCCAATCCACTGTTGACGCACCAGCGCCGTAAAAGTGGGTGTCTCCTGCATGCCAGCATAAGCGGGGTTAAAGCCCAGCTTATGGTACATAAACTGAGTAAATTGTTCGTCCTGCTGTGCCTGTATAATTACGGCAGCCGAGAAGAACAGAAAGCAAAGTAATATCAGCTTGCGCATTTCTTTAGTTTTTGGTTCATGTCTGCTCTGGGCAGCAGGTTTTTATCGTTGAATCATTACATATCCGGTCAAAGGATCCGTTCCATTACCAAGATCTACTACGTAGAAATAGGTATCGACCGGTAAGTCTTCTCCATCATAGGTACCGTTCCAATCACTTGCGTAAGGTTGACCCGATCGATAGACCTCATCTCCCCAACGATTGAAAATAATGACCTGACTATTGGGGTACAACTCCTTATCCAGAAGGCAAGGAATGACAAAATTGTCATTATAATCATCTCCGTTAGGGGTGAAAATCGACGGTACTTTACAAGCGGCGCCTTCACCGACAATGAGGTCGAGTACGGCAGTGGCCGTAACACAGCCTTCGCTTATAGCTTCGTATATAATTTGATCTGTACCTACAAAGTTTGCTGGGGCAGTGTACTGGATGACCGTTGGCCCTGTCACAGAAGCGACTCCTTCGCTAGGACCACTAGCAATTGCTACTTCTGTACCCTCTGGCACCATGTCGTTGGCCAATGGTAATGCATCTACTGTTTCACCAAAACCAACACTGACAATATCGTCTACCAACTGCGGTGGCAACTTATAAGTCACAATAGCCGTATCCCGTGAAGCTTCGCCACAGAATCCTTCGTCAACCTCCACGATGCACAAGTTATCTCCTACTTTCAGGTTACTAACAACTGGTGTCGCTGAGGTCTCATCAGAAAACACTAGATCAGGATCTGGTGAGTACCAACGAATGGTACTACCCAAGGTAGGCTCCTCACCTTGCAGGGTCACTTCATTCAAGTCTTCACAAACAATAATATCCGGACCAGCATTGACTGTTGGGTCACTAATATTGACGATCGTCATATCCTCCGTCATTCCACATACACAATCTACTTGCCAAGTGAAGAAGTAGACATTATCTGGAGCGACACCAATGATTTCCGTATTCGGATTTTCTGGTTCTACAATGACAACACCTAGTCCTTCCTGAATTGGGTCTTGCACCCAAATTCCGGTACAATCTGGTCCAGGTGGTACTGCCTCAAGGATGATGATTTCATCTTCACAAACTAAGACGTTGGGGCCTGCATCCGATTGCTCTGCATTAATGACTTCTAGACTCACCGAATCGGCAGAATAATTGCGGCATGCGCCATTCGTTAGCGTCCAGCTAAAGGTATATGGAGCACCAACTGAGGTAAGGCCACTAACGATAGAATTCGCATCATCAGGGTTAGCGATAGCGACGCCTTCCGGATCGGTAGCACCTACTAGTCGCCACAGGCCGGTACCAATAGTTGGCGTGGCGCCCATGAGGACAAATTCTCCAGAACAAACAGTAGTGTCTATTCCCGCGAAAGCGATGTTTATCGGAATGGTATCAAACTGAACCAGCGTTGGATCCGACAAGGCAGAAGTACATCCATCCACCTCTGCTTGCGCAAAGATTTGGAACACACCACTGTCTTCAAATTCTGTGAAGTCGATTAGCTCTAAGCGTAAATCGGCAGCTGGCCCTCCAATAATAGTCGAGCCACTGTTCGTTGACCAAGTATACATAGCACCTGGCACCGCAGAGAGGGTATCAATATCCAAAACCAGTACCGCATCTGGATCATCCAAACAGATCGGGGCTTCATGACTTATCATAGGTACTTGAGGCCGCTCCCGAACTTCCACCATGGTCGTAATCGTATCAGACAAACAGCCCTCCACTTCTACTGCCACTCGGTAAGTTCCAGCCTCTGTAAGCACCGCATTATTGATCACTGGGTTGTGAACATTGATGCCGTTTCCGAAGCCATCCGGTCCACTCCAACTGTAAGTACCAGTCGGATAGAAGGTAGCCTGCAGCGATATCTGATCTCCTTCACAAACTGGTGAATTACTGGTCAATACCACGTTGGGGATCGGATTGATGGTAATAATCCGCATCAGCGATTCGCCACTAGCACATCCATCACGTATCACATATACTTCGTATTCACCGGCATCCCCAACGTCCATATTCGGTACGAAGAGCATGTTTTGGCTACCCGTTGATATGTTATTTCCGAACGGCGTATTCCATAAGTACTCTACATCAGCGCCAGACACTGGCTCCGTAGCTATCGTCATAGATTCACCTTCACAGAAACTCGTTCGACCAGATATAGTCATCGGACGAGTTGGTACTGGCGGAATGAAATTCAGTTCTACCGTTATATTGCTCGTTCCAGAGGAACACCCTTCCGCAGTGAAGACCTCTAAAGTGTAAATGCCCTCATTTGCTGAAGTAGCATTAGGTCTTTCATATACGGGTTCTGAAGTGATAATAACATTTGGCTCACCAGGCACTGACCAGTGATAACTCAAGCCAGTAGCATCCGCTGGTAAAACAGCGGCAGTAACTTCCAGGAAGAAGCCTTCTTCAATACACCCTAAAGCGTTATCACTAATACCGGTAATGCTAACATTATCCAACACCGTTACATCAATCGAAGTACTGTCTACACAACCTGCACCAGTTGTTACTGTAAGGTTATAAGTACCAGCACGAGACTGTGTGATGTTACTGATTATTGGGTTCTGAATATTTCGGCTGTAATCACTTGGCCCTGTCCAGCTGAAGGAAGAACCCGCCACTGTACTAAAGCCGTTCAAAGTGACATCATCTCCTTGACAAGCAGGTTCTGGATCAGATGATGCAGAAGCCTCTGGCCTTGGATTAATAACCACTCCAATGGATTCGGAAACTGGAGATTCACAACCATTTAAAATAACCGTTAGCTCCCAAATCCCTTGTGCATCAGAGCCAACATCAGAAATGGTAAGCGACGGAATCGAAGTTGTAATTGGCAGATCATTTTGACGCTGCCATAAATAGCTGCTTGCTCCAGTGAAAGTCGTTTGAAGGATCAGGTCCTCCCCTTCACAAACTGGAGAGTTGCTACCTAGGTCTGGTTGCTCCGGCCGTGGCTTAACTGTAACCAGAATGGAGTCAGGATCCGATACACACAGACCTCTATTTAATTCCACATAATAGTAACCAGCGAAGGAAGCCGTTAATGGTTCCGTATCTGGGAATTGAACGCCAGCACTGTAACCATTTGGCCCAGTCCAGATGTACTCTACACCAGCTTGTGGATTCACCCCTAGAGCGATGACTTCACCAGCACAGACCAAGGTGTCTGCGAAAGTGACTACCGCCAGTGGCTTTTCGAATATTTCTATTGATTGCATGCCTGATGGCGCCGAAAGACAGCCATTGGCTTCCACTTCCATGTAGAATTGTCGCATACCAGCAGCATGCGGCCCGGGTACGTTAAACATAGGCTCCGTACTCGATCCCAGGAGTGTTCCATTAGGGGCCACTCCTTCATACCAGTAGAATTGGACATTACTACCAGCAGGGACTTGAGGCGTCTGTAAAAGAATATCCTCATCGGTACAAATACTACTGACAATCTGGAGTTCGGGGGTCAGTGGTAACTCCTCAATACTCACATTTACAATTCCTTCGGCAGTACAGCCTGTCAGACCAGTAATTACCACTCGGTATGGGCCTTCGTCATCGGCATCAATACCAATGATCATTACATCTTGCTCGGTAGATAGTGGTACATCATCAGGGTCAAACCATTGGTAGGTATATACACCTGGATTCGGCCCTGGAGGGTTAGCCGCCAAGAACAAAGTATCACCACCACATAGGCCGGAGTTTGCCGTTGGCTGAGGACCATCCGGTGCAATACCGACGATTGTTTCACAGGTGCCAATGTTCCCTGATTCATCAATGGCGCTCAAGGTCACATCGATCACTTCGCCAATCTGATCACAGGTGAAGACATTCGGTGTGAGCCAGAGACTATCAATGACACCGCAGTTATCAAAACTACCGTTGTCCACATCATCAGCATTGACTACTTCCACCTGTAGGCCTGAAGGGTTGATAAACAGGTTGGTTGGTTGACACAGAACGGTTGGCGGCGTAATATCCTCTACCGTCACTAGGAAGGAACAAGTATCTGCGTTGCCCGCTAGATCTTCAATATGGTAGAAAACTTCTGTTTCTCCCACTGCGAAGGTAGCAGTAACTTGACCAGAAGGTGCTGGCAATGTCGCAGGTGCTAAAGGTGATTCACCCGTAGCGAAATAACCAGTTACCAAGTTGTCGTAAGCAATCGTGGCCGTGATGTAGCTAATACTGTCCACATCGCCGTCCATTTGTACTCGCATCGGATCACAAGGGTTAATACCGTCTCCAAGTACGCCTGGTGGCACCGTAATATCGTTTGGCACAATCTCTAGATTCACGATTCCGTCTGCAGCCCAAGTATTAAATGTGGCTACTGGAATCATTACCGAAACCTGTCCGGGGTTCGCACAATCCGCTATTCCCACCGAGGTGGTAAGCAATGTACTGCCATCGTCCCCGAGGATAGTCACAAATGCCCCATTGGTATTAAAGTCTCCTTGGAGATCAATCGTCACCTCTACATCACTGTAGGCATTCGCCTGAACGTCATCAAAGGTCAAGGTGCGGCCCGCCGGGAGGTAATCATTCAAGTTCGGGTCGAGGAAGAACTGCAAGTAAGCCTCACCTAAAGTAGCAGGTAAAGTGCGCTGGTAACCAGTGTATACTTCACAGTTATCCGTTGCACTTACAGGCACTGGCAGCGTCAAAGTCTTTTGACAAGAATCAGCATCAACAGCAACCGTTATAGGCATTGGGCAAATTAGCTCCGGCGCCTCACGATCGATTACCGATACGTTGAAATCACAAGAGTCCACATTGCCTGCACAGTCGGTAGCGTAGTAGCGAATAAGGTGGTCACCTTGATTCAGCGTAACGTCCACCGGAGCGATAGGGTCAACTGTAATGCGGCTTCCGTTATTGATACTATATTGGAATACAATATTTCGCAGTTCATTAATCGTGAAGGACAGGTCAGCAGTCACGATGCTTGGATTCGGACAGTTAGCGTTGATCGCGAAACGCTCAGGTTGACCGTCTGGGATATTTGGCTCCAAGCGTACTTCAATGACACCATCTGCAGCCCAGGCATTAATCTGCGAACTTAACAATGGGAAAGTCGTAGTACCATCGCCACATGGCATGTCGGTTGGATTAGTTTGGCCTAATAGTGTACCATCTTCTCCAAACACTCGGAAGAATTCATCAGGTGATTCCCCATCTACAGATTCCAAAGTGATAATTAGATCTCCGCCACCATTTGCATTAATGGGTAGTGGATTCGCAATAACCAAGCTAAGGTCAACAGGGTCTACGGCTACTTCCCCCTCTTGCCCAGGCATGGCCTGTGAAGTAAGGGTAGCATTGTCCGTGAGCACCAACATAGCCGAGCTCAATGAACATTCGTCCGTAATCACCGGTGGCTCTAAAGTTGCATCACCCTCACAAGTACCAGGGTTGGTTTCTACAACAATATCTTCAGAGCATTCCTCAATAGTCGGAGGAAGCTGATCCAAAACGGTGAAAGATGCCGTGACGGTATCTCTTAAACCACACTCATCCTCGATAATAAAGTCAATATCCTGTCGCTGTACAATCTGATCAGGTCCGGTAGGGCAAGCCACCAATTCCAAGCTAGGTTCATCCGTTGTACCACTGTTGTACATGTACCAGGTGATGTCGCCTTCAGCCGTACAATTATCCGTAGCGATACCGTTTCCGCGTTGGTCTAGCCAATCTGTGAAAACAAGCTCTGCCTCGGTTTCCACTGCACAGAATATCAGTAAGTCTTGTGGTTCCGTGACGAAGGATGGAGCTTCCTGATCTACTACCGTAATCTCCTGGAAGATCTCTGCGAATTGTCCACAGCGGTCAGTAACGCGCCAGGTCCGGCGAACCAAATATTCATTTTCACAACTTCCAGGGAAAATATCATCCGTAAAGTCGACATCCGGATCTGGGTCACAATCATCCGTTACGTTAGTCGGTACTCCAGTTACCATTAAATCATCGGCCTGACTACAATCTACCGTAATATCGGGCGGCACATTAAAGGATGGGCTCTGCAGATCAGCGACGTTAATCACTTGTATTTTACCCGCTACATTACCACACACATCAGTCGCTCGCCACAGGCGGATAATCGTTGCTTCGTCGTCACAAATACCAGGATTTACTTGATCCGTGAACTGTACATCTACATCGGTAGAACAGTTATCCATGGCGTCTGTCACATCTCCTGTAACCGTAAGATCTAGTGGGTCCGTGGTACAGGAAATAGTTATGTCGGGCGGAGCCGTAAAGGTTGGTGGCTCTTCATCTAGTACTCGGATTAACTGGGTAGCTGTGGTTGTATTGCCACAAGAGTCACTTACTACCCAAGTCCGTAGGATATTGTACTCGTATTCCTGACAGGTACCATCCATTTGCTGACTTGAATTAGTCACAAGAATAGGCACTAAGTCAGGTGTACAATTATCAACAACTGTCACCACTGGCGGGTCAGGAACAATCTCCGTACAGCTCAGCGTATCATTTGGCGGCACGTCAATTAGTACTGGTGCAATAGTATCAATTGTAGTGTAACTAGCCATGAATTGGCTCATATTACCACACTGATCACTCAGCATAAAAGTGACCATGCGGGTATCGCATTCTTCCTCAAAGGTTGTTCCGCCATCGTCGGTAATAGTGATTGGTCCATCACAGTTATCCATCGCATTGGTGCTTACGGCTACCCGTAATGAGCTAATCCAAACATCGTAGCGATCAGGATTATTAGGTGCAGAGGGCAGGGCCAACTCACAAGCTACCGTATCATTTATGATAGGCAGATTAACGCTTGGTGCACTACCGTCTGGCAAGACCGTAATGTTCTGGGAAACCGTTGTCGACTCCATGCCGACTGTTGCGGTCCAGGAACGGACAATTACTCCTCCAGCACAAGGATCAATCATGCTGGCATCGGGAGTATCTACCGGACTTACTTCAAAATCAGCTCCCCCCATACCATCGTTGGCAGTGAGGTCAATCGGAGCCGGTACGTCTTCTACGCAATCTACAGTTGTGTCTGCAGGTGGAATGTCTACAAATACCGGCATCGCAGGTCGTTCTGCCGACGAGGCATGATGCGGGCTAGTAAACGCAGAGAGCAGCAAAAGACAGAGGGCAGAGAATAAGGCAATTGCAGTATATCGTTGCGCCATAAAGCAGCTTTTTGGTCAATTTCGGGTTAATGACAATGGAGAAGTCTCATACGGCTTCTATCGACAACACGTGGCTGTCTGAGCGGCATTAACAGTAAATCAGGTTGATAAATTGCTTTTGAGGAGATTCTTTCCGAGAAGGGTAAAAGCTACCGAAATTACGGTGGACACAAAGAAATAGGGTACCATCGGGATGGACGTTTTGCGTGTAGTTCATGGGATTAAATCGGTTTATACTCAAGTGTACCCTGCTTCTAAACGAAGCTTGGGACAGGAACAAATTTCGGCTAATTTAGTGAAAATCAGCAAGGAAATGGTAGAAAATTCAGGGCTTGACGTTTAGTGACCAAAATCACCAAGGACGTTGACAGGTCTCAGCTATGCCGTCTGGATGGACGTATAATTTTGTAACATCATCCATTACGAATAATAAAACAGGCTATTATGGAATTTTTCAGCATCGGCATAGCAACTATCATCCTTCGTTTCTTCCTCATGATGGCAGTAATCATCGTAGGCGTATTTACAGGCCAAGTTTGGCTGACCGTTCTAGGCCTACCTATCTTCTTATCTATCATGTTAGGTGTTGGCCTCAAGAGAGAATCAAAGGAAGTACAGACTTCGGTAGCTCGCCAGCTTGATCAAAAGTCAACCGCAGCTTAATTTTAAGAGAATACTGTTTGTGGTAGGACACGCTCCTACCCTTCCATCCTCTATAAACGGAATAAGCCCACGCACTGCTGAGCAGTCGTGGGCTTATTGCTTGTAGGTGAATGCTTGCTCTTGGCTAGCGTTTGAACACAAAGCGAGTAATAAAGATACCCTCGCCGTCATCACCTCCGGCAGAGCTTTCTACGCCACTAGTTACAAAGGCGAGTTCCCAACCTTCGGCAGTAAGTTGATTCAGTTTCTCAGAAATCATCGCATCGTTAGAGGCTACATTCTGAAAGTTGATACCTGCAATACTAAAGAAGTTAAGCAGCTTCGTTTCCTCAAATCTGTCAATCTTAAGATCGCGACGACGAACTTCGTTTTGATCGCTCCCCTTACCATCTGTACGAGTGGTAGTCGCAGCGTCTACATCAGATTCATCTTTTTCTTCAATGATGCGAGAACGGCCAACACCACCTGGTACGATAGATTCAACTACGGTAACGATTTTGTATTCGGTCTGAGCACTTAGGTCGAAAGTAAAGAGTCCAGCTACTGCCAGAAGGAGAAATAGTTTTTTCATCGCTGTTTAATGGATATAAGGTTTAATGAATAGAGTTTGTGCAAAAATACGGGCAAATTAACTTCCATGTTCTTAGCGGAGCGTTAAGCCCTGATAAGGAAATGTTAAGTACCTCCCGTCTTTAATCACCTCTAGGATGATCCAGGAAATTTATTACCACTATGTCCTCACGCAATTCTCATTCTTAAAGTGCAGCATTCCTTATTTTTACCTCTCGTATGAATTGGAACCGCATTCAAGAACCGCTGTCTAGTCCTAAGGCATTTATCGTGCTGGGGCATCTCTATTTTTGGGCGATGCTCATTCTCAGCCTGGTCTATTATCAAGAGCGAATGCTGGCCATGGACACGGCTTATTACAGCTTTAAGGTCATTGTCTACGGCGATTTCTTCACCGGCCATGAACGCACAATCAGCTATCTACCGCAAATTCTGCCCATTCTTGCTATCAAAATGGGTTGTTCTCTGAAAACTGTTTTGATGGCTTACAGCGCCGGCTTTATTGTATTTTATTATGTGGCATTTCTCAGTGTAGCACACCTGCTCCGCAATCCTCAAGCAGGCATCTTATTAGCGCTTGCACTTGGTTTGACACTACGCTACAAGTTTTATGCTCCCGTTGGTGAGGTGGTGCTTTCCATAGTACCTATCGCAATCCTACTCGCATGGCTAAGCAAGCCGAATACGGTAGCAAAATCATGGCCTGTTTGGGCGGACATCGGCGTAGGAGCCTTCCTAGGCTTACTGTTACTTGGGGCCCATCCTTTTGCAATAGTTGGCACCGCCATCGGTTTAGGTTTTCTAATGATTTGGCAAAAAGAATGGAAGAATGTCCGGTTCTGGATTACAGGCATCATCGTTGGCGCCTTGCTGTTTTGTAAGTTTGTGCTGGGTGAAAGAAATGCTTACGAAGCAGAGCGAGCCAACCGCCTGGGAGAAGCCTGGGAGGTATTGAGCAATCTATCAGACTACTACGTGAGCGATGTGGTTATGCGTTATTTTGATACGCAATATGCCTTTCCTGTACTTGTGTTATTGATCAGCCTGATTGGTCTGCTCTTCTCGCGTCGTATTGGACTGGTGCTTTATGTCTTATTAAGTTCGCTCGTGGTATTGGCCGTAGTTATCGTTATGCATGCCTACATGAGTTCGGATATCTTCATCATGATTGATGGCTACTTGGCTTATTTGGGTTTTGTTTGGGCACTCCCCATAGCCTATCACTGGGTATCTGAAAGGCGTATGTGGCAGTTCCTACTGGTTGGAGCACTGCTCATCTTTAGCCTGGTAAGAATTGAAAACACCAAGCAATTTTTCCAAAACCGACTGGCGTACGTTCAACAAACAATTGATGAACAGACTAGCTCGGAACATCCGAAGGGCGTAGCGTACCTAACTGACTTGAACTACGAGAAGCTGTGGATTGGATGGGCGCTCGGCGTAGAAACACTAATGCTGTCTTCCATAGAAGGTCCAGAGCATTGTCGCACGGTCTACCTTGCCGACCGACCAGAAGATTTAGAAGGCCGTTTTGATGAGCCGGATCTCTTCCTAAGTATTCCCTTTGGACCAGAGTCCGTTAAACGGGAAGAGCTACCTGAACGGTACCTCAACGTACCTCTAATACCCTATAGAGAGGTGCAATTAGCGCGTTAGTAGCAAAATCAGTTGCAAACCTTTGGCAATCCCACTATGTTTGCTTTTTGAATTCTACAGCGTATGTACATCGAACAAATCTATACGGGCTGTTTGGCCCAAGGAGCTTATTATATTGAAAGCGAAGGCGAAGCGGCTGTAATTGATCCGCTACGTGAAACAGCACCCTATCTGGACCGTGCGACAGCACGGAATGCACAGATCAAGTATATTTTCGAAACGCACTTCCACGCCGATTTTGTCTCTGGCCACCTAGACTTGGCCAAAGAAAGTGGTGCACAGATCATCTACGGCCCAGAAGCCGAGACTGCTTACGAAAAACATCTTGCTAAGGATGGAGAGGAGTTCAGCTTAGGGAAGCTCAAAATTAGAGTACTCCACACACCAGGACACACCCCTGAGAGTACCACCTACCTACTCATTGATGAGCAAGGCAAGGAACACGCCATCTTCACGGGCGACACCCTGTTTATCGGTGATGTTGGCCGACCTGATCTGGCACAGAAAAAAGGTAGCCTAACCAAGGAAGACCTTGCCGGCTGGTTATTTGATAGCCTACGTAATAAAATCATGCCCTTGCCTGATGACGTAATCGTTTATCCTGCACACGGTGCGGGATCGGCTTGCGGAAAGAACATGAGTTCGGAAACCTGGAGCACACTAGGCCAGCAAAAAGAAACGAACTACGCCTTAAGAGCCAACATGACTCGCGATGAATTCATCGCAGAGGTTACTGACGGGCTACTGCCTCCACCACAATACTTTGCCAAAAATGCCAAGCTCAACAAGCAAGGTTACGAAGCCATCAACGAAGTAATGGAGCGCGGAGCTCGCCCACTTCCTCCTGCCGCTTTCGAAACCGTTGCCAATGAGCATGGTGCGCTCTTATTGGATGTACGCTCAAAGGAAGAGTTTGTACGAGGATTCGTTCCTAATTCAATTTTCATTGGGTTGGATGGTAGCTTCGCTCCGTGGGTTGGCGCCCTCATTCAGGACCTCCGGCAGCCCATTTTGATCATTGCTCCGGAAGGTAGAGAAGAAGAGACCGTCACACGTTTGGCTCGTGTTGGTTATGATAATGCCCTTGGCTACTTAGAAGGAGGCTTTGCGGCCTGGCAGGCTGCTGGCTATCAGGTAGATCAGATTGAGACCATTGGGATCGATGAATTTGTGAATCTCCGAAAAGATAATGGCGAGCTCCCCGTACTCGATGTACGCAAGCCGAACGAATGGGAAGCGGAGCACCTGGAGGAAAGCCAAAACCTGCCGCTGGATTTCATCAATGCACACATGCACGAAATCGATAGAGACCAAGCCTACTACTTACACTGCCGTAGCGGTTACCGCTCTACCGTGGCTGCATCGATATTGCAGGCGCGTGGATTTGAAGGCCTGGTGAACGTGCAGGCGAACTTTGCGAATTTTAACCCGCAAGGGTTACCTACTACTACTTTCGTTTGCCCTAGTACAGGTGCAGAAAACTAAGGGAGCAATTCCCTGATATTTTGGAAGCGCCCTCCAGTTGATTATCCGGAGGGCGCTTCCATTTTTAACCCGCAGCTTCGTGCTAGGCAAAAAGAAACCGATTCTCCTGTATACCAGAGAATCGGTCGAAAACGAAAACCAGTGTCAATTTCTAGTGGCAGCCTTTCGGCTGCCAGGGTTTAGGTAAAGGTGTAATCAGATGGAGCGCGTGCGGTGCTTAACACCCAAGTGGTGTTTGTTATGTCTTAAGTGTTCATTTGGTGCGTCTGTTCAAAAGCCGTTCCGCTTCCACCTCGATGTAGGGTGGAAGCGAAAGCAGCAGAAATCAGCCATAAAAATTCTTTCTCCTGCTTTGTTCCTTCGTTGACTCAAAGATACGCAAAAAAATCAAATTGTAATCAAAAAGATTATTTTTTTACAACATTCTTCACTTTGTAATCAAATAAATGACAAAAGGTCGCTCCCTGATGGAAGCGACCTCTACAAGTTGATTCAGTTGATCGGAGCATTATTTCAAAATCACCCCGCTCCAATCGTCAACCACGATATCTTTTATTGGCCTACAGGTACCATTACACCCACGTTAAACCCGTAGCCCTTGTTGCGTACTTTTTCGTTCACCAATGGAATGTCATACAATTCCGAGAAGCCGCGGTAATAGCGCGCATCGACGAACGTTGTCACTGGACCAAAGTCGTACTGCGCACCCAGGGCAATAGTTGCTCCTACATCGAAGCGCTCGTAGTTGATGGCATCCAGATTTAAAGGCACACTGCCTAGTTCTACTTCCAATAGTACATTGGCATAGGTATCAATTTGTCCTTTATTCGCATAGCTGAAGGTAGGACCGGCCGCTACGTAAGCTTGTAGGGCATCCTCACCGAACTTATACTTTGCTAGAAGTGGCACCTCTAGGTAGCGAACCCGTGTTTCAGCACGAGCACTCACTGGTAGGTTTACACCAAGTAGATCGGCATCAAAACCTTCTTTCAGACCAAAGCCTTTAGTAGAATAACCCAATTCTGGCTGGAAACTGAAGCCACCCGCAATTGGAATTTCAGTCACAAGGCCGAAGCTGGCCTCATCTATATTGAGGAAGTTTGGTGCGATTGCGCCCAAGCCCTCAGTGGTATATACGTTATTCAGTTGATAGCCTACCCGTGCACCCACACTTACCTGAGCCTGTACGGCCAAAGCGGTGGTCAATAGTAGAGCGGCAAAAAGGAATTTTAAGTTAGACAGCATGACGTATTAATTTTTTGGTTTCTGGAGATGATTAGTGTGGTTGCCGGAGAAAAAGTAAACCGGTGTATTTCTCCCCGGCGGTCACACTGCTCATATTTGCTTTTGAATGTTTGTATAACGCCAAGATGCAGGCCGTATTCGTTAAGCGATGTTAGTGAAGTGTTAGGGGTATCATAAAAAATTTGCGGCCTCGGCCGGAAGCGTCAATAGCCGTTAAAAAGACTTGTGAGCTGTTAAGAAAATGCTGTTCCTTTGTTCTTATGAAGTTGCAATATCTACAACACCCCCTCCCCTCCCCTCTTCAGCGATTGGATGATCCGCGCTGGGAAGCACGTGATGTGGCTCTGTGGATCAAACGCGATGACCTGCTTGCTCCTAGCCCTAATGATCCGCTTTGTGGTAATAAATGGCGTAAGCTGCAGTACAACTTGCAACGAGCACGAGAAGAAGGATATGAGCAACTACTCACTTTTGGCGGCGCCTATAGCAATCATCTAGCTGCTGTGGCCAGTGCCGGGAGTCACTTTGGATTCCGTACTATTGGCGTGGTTCGGGGTGAGGAAGCTGTCCAGAACCCTACCTTGGAACGAGCTCAGCAAAACGGCATGCAGCTCCACTTTATTGATCGCAGCAGTTATCGCCAGAAGCAAGACCCTACCTTTCTCCAAAATTTAACTGAACGCTTCGGACCTTCCTATATCTTACCGGAGGGCGGCACCAATAAAGATGCCTTCGCTGGATGCGCTCAATTGGCACAGGAGATTCTAACAGAACACCCCACCCAGCCAACCCACCTGGCCGTGGCTTGTGGCACAGGTGGTACGGCGGCAGGACTTATTAATGGTCTAACGGGCACTGCCGAACTCATCGGTGTAAGTGTTCTGAAGGGTAATTTCATGAGGAAGGAAATCAACAGGCATCTGGAGCAACTTCCTGAAACGGCTACTAGATGGACTACTTTGGATGATTATCACCACGGTGGCTACGCCCGCCGGAGCCCGGCTTTAGACAACTTCATCCAGCATTTTCACCATGAACACGGTATCATCTTAGAACCAATCTATACTGGCAAACTCTTCTTCGCCCTATATGATTTGTTAGAGCAAGGCTATTTCCCGGAAGGAAGTCAGGTAGTAGCCATACATACCGGAGGTTTACAAGCTTTTGCCAGTAGGCTGGACCGTTCGCGTTAAAACAAAAGGGGAGCAGATATCTATTCTGCTCCCCTTTTGAATAACGTGCTACTCTGATATCTACTCTACCACTATCAGTTGGCTAAACTGTCGCTGGCCAGCTCGTAATTGCAGGAGATAACTACCCGCAGGAAGATCAAGCTCCAAGTTCTCTTGTACTGCACCGAAGCTTTGCCTCCATGACCTTTGGTGCAAAGAACGCCCTAGCATATCCAGCACCTCCAGCTGTACATCACTAGACTTCGTCAATTCCCAGGTCAGTGTCAGCTGCCCGTTACTCACCGTTGGGAAGGCTTGCGCCCAGGCATCATCAGAGGCTGGATCCAAGGTGCCTACCAGATCGCGCTCGCCAATAGCGAACCAGCCGCCCCAGCGGGCGCCCGCAAAGCCATTTTCGATGAAAATAAAGGCATTACTACTAGGGGTTATTTTGTCTTCATTCAGATCAACGATGCCGATGATTTTATCACCGAAGGTATCTTCTTCCGCATCAAATATTATTTGATTGTCCTGGACACTGTAATTAGGATAATTGAGGCGCCCGTTCTCGAATATCTCGCCTACATCACCTGTTTCAATGTTCACACCATACAAGAAGGCGCTACCATCACCAGGGAGGAAATCTAAGGCTAGGATATAAGGTGAATTCTTAGAAAAAGTAGGGTTCCCTACACTACTATTTTCTGGCAAGTTCGAAAAGAGTTTACTAATGAAGCCATCACCAAAATCGTTGGTACTATTATTCCATACCTCAATAAATCCAATATCCCAGTAGTCGATCGTAGAACCATTCTGGTTTTGAATGACGTTAAAGGCATCGTACACGAGGAATTCTCCTGATAGGTCCCACTCTAAAACATCGGCGTACTGTACATCGCCGGTCGTAGCGCCATCCGAAGAAGTTGTAGGGTTATATAACTCATAGGTATTTCCTATCCCGCCGTTACTCAGGTCAAAAACAAAAACCCGATTATCATTATCCGTCGTTAGTGCTGCCAAGCGGCCACCATCGCGGGAGATAGCAGCATTACGCCAAACTGGATTATCACTTAACAAGGAACTACTTGCGGAAGGACCTGACCAATCAATTTGGATGACCTGTATCTGGTTGCTGCTATTTACAAAGACGATTACGGTACCATCATCTGTAATGCTAGGCTTACTGATAGGATCATTATTGGACAGTGGGTTCGCGAAAAACTCGAGTGTTTCCGCATCCCGTAAATAGAGGTTGTTATTATTTCCTTCTGTATACAAGACGAATTCTCGGCCAGGATTAACCTCTATATCCTCTTGGTTATCATCCACGGTGCCGCCGCCACCGCCGCTGCCAATTCCTACCGCATTAAAGGCATCAATGGCGGCGTTGATTTCTGCCTGCCCGTAGAGGTCATCAGCTGCTTGGGCTACTGCCGCTCTTAAATCCAGAAACTGAGAAGAACGGGTTAGGTAAGTCGTCAGCGCACGGTAGAAGACTTGCTCCGCCTTATCAGTTCCTACGCTCGATGCAAAAAGGAAAAATGCCCGGTTCGGGATGCCACTATTGATGTGTACACCACCATTATCGGCCGTTCCGAAGAACTGTTCATCTGTGTGGGCGGGTTGCCAACCGGGATCGCCGAGGCTGTTCCCGCCGTTATTTGGGTTAGACAAATCGCGCAAAGCACCGGATGGGAAGACTGCTGGATTGACTACATCTTCACCCATCTGCCAGCCATCGCCTTCGATCAATGCACCGAAGATATCCGCAAAGGATTCGTTCAGGGCTCCAGACTCGCCCCGATACTCGAGGTTAGCTGTGTTCTGGATTACACCGTGTGAAATTTCGTGCCCGGCTACATCCAATGACTTTGCCAGCGGTGAACTGAAGGCCTGGTTACCGTTGCCATAAAACATGGCCTGGCCATTCCAGAAAGCATTGTCCATATCGCTGCCATCATCTTCCGTAATATTAATCAAAGAAATCACCGTTCCACCTTGGCCATTAATGGAATTGCGGTTGAAAGTCTCCAGGAAATATTGATAAGACTCTCCGGCATTATAGTGGGCACTTACTGCTAATGGATCATTCCAGAAGTTGCCCGAAGACGTATTGTGAGTGGCAGAAAAATCGTCATTAGCAGGCGAGTTGTTGTTGCCGTTAATGGTCCATACTGCTCCTACAGGCTCATTGGGTAAGTTGGAGTTACTGGCATTAAACATTGGGCGCGAAGCATCAATGAGGAAATTCGTACCGCCAATTTCATAAGAATGAATCGTACGGCCGATGCCAAATAAATCCAAAGCTGTAGTCACTTCCGGTGGCGGAAGTACATGGCATAGGTGATCTAACTCATCCAAAATAGCACCAGTATGTGCATCGATGATATAATGCCAGCGTGCCGCCAGGTTAGGAACTATGGTAATAGAATAAGCCAAAACAGGATCATTCCAAGCATTACCTTGATGATAAATGACCAGTTCCTCCTGGATTTGCTCCTCTCCCAGCAGTTGCATTTCGAACTCCTGCAAATGCTTTAGGCGAGCATGACGCTGTACGGCGTTTTTGACTACAGTCACCGCTTCCTCCTCCGCAAGCGTAGGCTGAGTAGAGATATCTGGACTGGGCGTCACACGACCATTCAATAAGTATAAGCGGTCGTTTTTAAAGTGTGCCTTCAGCTCATTACCATAGATAGGTACACCCTGATATTGTTGCTGCATGGTGACGTGTACTAAGCCGTCGCCTTCCACATCAACCTTAATTTCCTCAAATTCTTCATCTGTTTTATCAACCGACCAAGCTGGCCCAAGAGCAGTGAGCCAAGCAGACAGCTGGTCATCCATGCCACCCGTATTTAAGCCTGGACCCCAAAGGCGAATCCAATCTGGCAAACCCGTCTGGGCATTTGGGCGAGCCTCATAGCGTTTGATGACACCATTGGTAGCAATCAACGCAAGCGCTTGAGGATTGAAGTTTGCCGCTCGCTGACTGTCATAACTAGGCAGCGGAATATTCTCTGCATTAATTGATTGCAAAACCTCTTCTGTACTAAGCCGGTTTTCCGGGTCTACCGGAACGAAGACTGGCTTCTGAGCCAAAAGCGAAACACTCAAACAACACAAACTAAACAAGTACAAAACACGCATGCGAGTTTCTTTTTGGGGATGGAGAAATTATTTTAAGCAGGGGTTAGCCTCTAAAGGCTAATCTTCTTTTGGGAGTAGTCCGATCAGTTGTTGATAAAACGTTTGAGCTACGGCTGGCGCTTCCGCTTGTCCTTTTGCCCACTGCACTTTATGCATAGTATCAGCACCTTTCCACTCCAAAAACTGATAAACATTACCAGCTTCGTCATATTGGACGTTGATTAGGGAGTCTTGATACTCTTGAAACAGTTTTTTTGCCTTACGGGCACCAATTTTCCCAACAGCAGTCTTTTCTCCATTCATGGATTTACTGGTAAAAAGCTGGCCGTTTGACAACAGATAGTGTGTCGTCATACTTCCGGCATAACCGCCGCCGCTACCGAACGTGAGGTAATCAGATTCAGGGAAGGTATCCGCAGTATAGGTTGTTCTATTGCATTGCCACATTAGAATCGCGATGGCTAGGATAGCCGAGAATGTCAGTACAGATTTCATTAAGAGATAGGATTGGTCAATAGGTGCTTACAAGGTAGTAAGAGCTTGCTTAAAGTTTCACCAATTGGCTACAAATGGTAAGTTTTCTCCTGCACTTCGTTAAAAAGCCTCGCCTTACCGTCCAGCTAAACCTACGTTTCGCTTTGCGGCTTCTCCGAGGTTTTGCCTTGTTCAGAATAGAGCTCCTTCATTTTCGCGCAAGCAGAGAATCTTAAATAAGGTCTAACCATCTGCTTAACGTTCACCCCAGGTTAAAAGGCGCAGTTCTAATGTTTCGCCAGAGGCGTTTTCCGGAAGGAAAGAAATATCTGAGAAAGAAGGCTTCTCCCATTTCGCCTTTGGGTTATTGGAAAAAGCATAGGGCTCCTTAGGAATACCAACCAGTGTCTTATCTAACTTACCGTTATCATTCAAGTCATGAAAAAGAGCGATGCCATGCGTCTTGCCTTCCTCGAGTGGAATGTCAAGTGAAACATCTCCTCGTGAACTCAACGGAATTACGCGGCCAAAAACAGCGTTTTCATTCTCCTTGAAATCTTCCGCAGTAGTAAAGACGGCAAGGCGCACAGAGCCTTTAGCGGCATTGATATTTGCGATTCGTACACTGACGGTTCGATTGGTGCTTACGGATAAAAGAAGAAGGGCGCTAAGGCCAAGGAGGTAACGCATCCTGACTGTTTGGATTCAGGGAGGAAACGTTGGTGTGAATGATTTTGTTGTTGGTGCTAAGGTTGTTAGCCCTTCAACTCTTCTACTGAAACATGTGCTTGCAGCAAAGGAAGCTCGACGCTAAACCAGCCATCATCATCACTTATTTGAATGTCCGCGTTGGTATAAAAGGCATAACGACGGCGGATATTATCCAGCCCAACCTGGGTAGATATTTGGCTTTGCTGTTTGAGTTGAAGCTGGTTGCGCACCAATAGCGTGCCGTTACGCGTACCCGCAACGATTTCTATATGAAGCGGGTTCTGCTTGCTGATGATGTTATGCTTGATGGCGTTCTCCAACAACATCTGCATCGACAATGGAATCATCTGCATTTGCTTGACAGCAGGATCAATTTGCAAATGTATTTGGAGGTTATCACCGAATCGTTCTTTGAGCAAAAACTGATAAGCATCCAGAAAGTCCAGTTCCTCTGCTACCGTAATCAAAGAACGGTCGCGGATTTCCAAAATGTAGCGATACACCTTTGAAAGTTGTTGGACAAAACGCACTGCACGATTCTCATCTTCTGGTATCAGATACGTTAAGGTATTGAGGCTATTGAATAAGAAATGTGGATTCACCTGGCTCTTAAGTGCATCCAGCTGAGAGGTGATATTTTCCTGCCGAAGTCGTTCGGTTTCGATCAGGCTCAACCGCCAGCGATGATAGAAGTAGACCCCTTCGTACAAAGACAATACAAAGAAGACCATCATGAACGTACTCCGGGCATACACAAAGAGTGTCATCTTCTCTCCGTGGCCGCCCGGCAGCAATATATCATGAACATCATAGCAGAACCGATTGAGGAGGAGCACTACCCCAATGGTAGATAAAACCATCAGTACCACCCTTTTCCCAGTATCCTTGTACTCTGGATAACGCGACCGGAAGCGAAGCACAAACCATCGCATGGCCACCCAATAAAAGGTGGTAAAGAAAAGCGAGACCTTCCACTTTGGCCAATAGGCTATCAGGCCATTCTCAAGCGTACCGTTGAAGAACAGCAATGGCATAAAAAACGCCACAATAGGAATGCCTACTAATACAATTGGTAGATCATTAAACCCCAGTAGTTGCCTGTTTTTGGCACTTAACTGCATTCTCTATACCTATTTTGTCAATATAAAAGTACCGCAATTGCTCCCTTGAAGCAACCATTGAAAAGCTGAGTAGTTGTGAGCAATCGTTGAATCGTAGTTTTTCAAGGCTGAATGGAAAAGCATAAAGGGGGCTTGCGCGGCGTGAAAAAAATCATTTACTTTGCATTTCAAAGTACTTTATGAGCAGACTCCCCAATCACCCCTTAGACCAGTTGCAGGATATCCATCGCATGATGGAACGCACTAGTAAATTCATTGGACTCAGCGGACTCTCCGGAGTTGGAGCAGGTCTCTTTGCATTAGCAGGAGCTGCTATTGCTCAGTGGTACCTTTATGCGGGAGGCGTGACGAGTTATAGGGAGTCGTTGCACTACTGGCCGGTAGATCCTCATCCCTGGGGATGGTCCGGTTATACCTTCTACTTGCTTGATGCACTTTTTGTCTTGGCCGGTGCACTCAGTAGTGGCATCTATTTCACTACTCGCCGGGCACGCATGAAAGGCCAGGCCATCTGGGACCCACTTACTAAACGTCTTTTGCTTAATTTGGCAATTCCGCTCACAGCAGGTGGGGTATTTTGCTTAGCTATGTTTTACCAGGGCTACCTTGGTTTAGTGGCACCAGCTACCCTTATCTTTTACGGCCTGGCATTGATCAATGGTAGTAAGTACACACTCAATGACCTCTACTATTTAGGTCTATGCCAAGTAGCTTTGGGCAGTATTGGCCTTTTCTTTATCGGTTGGGGCCTCTTATTGTGGGCCATTGGATTTGGCGTTTTGCATATCCTCTACGGCCTATTGATGTACAATAAATACGAGCGATGAAGGGAATCATTACACATTTACGAAAAGCTTTTGACCATAGGATTCGCTTGGGCGTAATGTCTATGCTAATGGTAGAAGAGTGGGTAGATTTTACACACTTACGCGATAATCTGGAGGTTAGTGACGGCAACCTTGCCAGTCACCTAAAAGCCTTGGATCGGGAGGGCTTTATTGAGCTCCGTAAGCAATTTATTGGCCGAAAGCCAAATACCAGTTATCGTGCTACCGATAAAGGCCGTGCTGCTTTCATGGAGCATCTAGCCTATTTGGAAAAAATCATCAAAATGCAGAAAGGGGAAGGGTAACCCATTCTCTTTTTTTGCCCTTTAACTTTGAAAAACAAAGTACTTTTAATGAGAAACATTGTAATTATTCTTGCGCTCGCTCTTGGCTTCCATTTTCTCATATGGGAGGCTCGCCTTGGATCGAACCTCCTGCTATTTAGCCTTGCTACTTCAGCTGCTGCTCTTTGGCTCAAACCCGAAATAAGCCGGCGTCCTATGACCAATGCCTTGCTAATCGGCTGGTGCTTGAGCGGCTTTTTTGTGTTTTGGCATCACTCCATCCTAAGCATCGTTGTCTATTGGGTGTTTGCAGCGGTAACAGTCGGCTATCTCCAAAATCGAGAAGTACGTTTTTGGGTACTTGGCTTGGTAGAGAGTGCACGTGGTTTATTATTTGGTTGGTTGATCAGCCTGCGGAACCTCAGTTCTCAACAGGGGCCAGATGCACAGTGGAAAACCACCTGGCGCCAGGTTCGGCTTTGGATTATCCCGTTCCTTCTTATCATTCCATTCTATTTGATCTACAGCGCTGCGAATTCCACCTTCGGCGCTTTTAATGAACGCATGGGAGACTGGATCGAGGAAGTATTCGACTTCGATTTTGATATGGGCCGCCTATTCGTCTTTCTTTTGGGCTGGATTCTAGTGGTGGCATTGCTGGGACGCCGAAATGGGATACCGCTCATTCATGACTGGGTTCAAGGATGGCAGTTCGCCCTTATACGCAATCGTCGGCCACTGCCCTGGTCTACTCGAACTTTAGGCCTTAAGCAGGAATATCAGACAGCAGTCTACTCTTTCATAATTTTGAACAGCCTATTGCTCATCATCAACTTGCTTGATGTGATTTGGGTATGGTTTTCACCGCAAGAGTACACGGCGGCTGAATTGAGTCAATATGTCCACGAAGGCACCTGGTTGTTGATCTTCTCCATTGTCTTAGCTATGCTGGTGGTATTGCTATTTATGCGTGGCAATCTCAATTTTTTTCCAAACAATCAGCGACTAAAGCAGCTGGCTAATTTGTGGTTAGCACAAAATGCATTCCTGGCATTGTCAGTCGGCGTTAGGAATGGTCATTATATACAACACCACGGTCTAGCTCATGGCCGCATTATTGTCGTTGTATTTCTAGTGCTGGTCTTGTTTGGCCTCTACACGATGTATCAAAAAATTCGTGGCCCACGAACAGCCTTCTACCTCATGGAGATGAATGGGCGGGCTGTTCTATTGAGCCTTTTGGTAGCTGCATCTGTGAACTGGGATAGCCTCATCACACGCTACAATCTACAACGAGAAGATCCAGACCTCTACCATATCCAGCAGATACTGGACAACAACCTCGTACCACTGCTTGAAGCAGCACAGACCTCCACCATGATTGCTGACCGACTTGACCATGACTACCTCCAAAGCAAAGCAAAGCGGCTCGAACGCCGTGTAGAGAATCGTGATTGGCGT
Source organism: uncultured Lewinella sp. (assembly GCA_913057725.1). Taxonomy (GTDB): domain Bacteria; phylum Bacteroidota; class Bacteroidia; order Chitinophagales; family Saprospiraceae; genus Lewinella. The sequence continues at coordinate 31,954 of CAJXOS010000013.1, read as the reverse complement.
AGCTGGAACTACAGCGATTATCGCCAGTTAAAGGCTTGGCGAGCCTATCAAAAAGCAAACTAGATCGGCCACTATAGGCCTGTATTTCACAACCTCTATTTCATGCACTTTCAAGCGCATGAAGTGTTAACTTATTCTATTATGTCATCCATCGCGCTCCGTTTGCCCCTACATGGGCTTCGTTCTCAATTTCTACACTGGGCTTACAGCTTTAGCTACCCCGTTTATGCCTATTTCAAACCTGATAACAGGCCAGCCTGGCAAGTCAGCAAGGCCATACTTTTGAAATACCCTGCCGGTAGCCTGGGTAGACAAGTTGGGCAATTCCTAGAAGTACACGAACCGGATCTTATCTCCAGTTTTGAGAACCACGATGTTTTTCACGTACTACTCAACTACGGTTTATCTGCTCCTGAGGAGGTAGCCTTACAGTGGTGCCTGATCGGCAATGGGAAACGTAGTGTCTTCTCGTTCTTAGCCGCAGCTGTAGGCACGCTCTGCTTTCCAGAACATTGGGGCTGGTTTCGTCGTGCTTACCAACACGGGAAGGGACTCAGAGCATTTCATCATTGGTACTTTGAATATCTGCTGCAGGAGAACCTCGCTAGTTTACAGCATTTCATCGCTGGCGGGCAGCTTTGTGAGGAGGACGAGTTTAGGTGGTAGGGAATGGTTTGGTGGTTTGGTGGTTTGGTGGAGGCTAAATGTTTTGGGTTCAAATTATCAATGTAAAACTCCTTTAAGAATGTTGCTTTCTTTCTTCCGCAAATACCAGGCGTTACTGGCGTTTAGTGCTTTGAGCACAGGTATGCTACTCTTTCGTATTTTCTATTTGGTAGAATCATCTTGCGATCCGTGGGACTTTTACGCATGCCCTAAGCTCAGGTTCATCTTCCTTATTTGGAATACTTTTCTAGCCTGGATACCAATTGTCCTGATGGAGCTTATTGAAAATGATGATGGTAAGCTGCGGGCATGGAGCTTATTTGCTCTAGCTACGCTGTTCTTCCCGAATGCCCCCTATTTGATAACAGATCTTATCCACCTGCGAGTACAACTGGACATTCCGCTTTGGTTTGATGCTTTGCTGCTGTTTAGTTTTGCCTACCTGGGTACTGTTCTAGCACTCCGGGCCTTAAGGTTAATGCATACGTTTTTATCGTCTCGCTATCCTAGCCGGCACACACATGCTACCATGGGGGTCATACTATTTCTGAGCGGAATTGGCATCTACTTGGGTCGAGTACTCCGCTGGAATAGCTGGGATGCCTTTGTCCAACCTTATGGGTTAGTGATGGATGCATTTGCTTTGATTCGGTATCCATTCCAGCATATGGAGGCCTGGCTGATGATTGTACTATTTAGCGCCTTATTAGCCTGCGCCTATTGGGTCTGGCAACAAGAGTTACGTACCGAACAAAAAAGCCCCGGATCGTGATCCGGAGCTTTGCTTAAAGCGACTATTTGACCTAAAGTCTATTTATTGGAATATGGTACTTAGCAATTAATCTTTCGTACCACTACAAATGCTTATTCCTACAGTGCATATGCATTAGCAGCAATCAAGGCATCAGCTACTACGCGGCGCTCTGCCTTAACATTTACTGGTGGGTACTTGGTAAAGCGCTTGATACCCATTAGGAAAGTACGCAGCAGGTCACCTTCTGCGAAAGAAGCAACTGCATCACTCGCTTCCTTGGCGATACGATGTGTAGCGTCGCTGATCAATACGCGAAGGATAGCATTGTACACTGCTTGCTCCTGTGGCTTGTCCGCCATATTCGCCAGCTTCTGCACACGAAGCAAAGTACTCTCTGCCTGGAAAGCATCGAGCAACATATTGGCAAGATTCATTACGATCTCCTGCTCTACTTTCAGGTTCAACTGACCCTCCATCTGCATCTTACCAGCAGCACCGGCTACCATCAGGATAATTTTTTTGAATTCGGCTACCGCCTTCTCTTCCTGACCGTATTCACCAGCTGGCTGCTCCATAGATGGCATGCTAGCCAACTCCTTCTGTACAGCCCATGCTGGACTCACGAAGTCAAAAGCACCGGCCATGCCGCGACGGAAGAACATGTCTACAGAAAGTAGACGGTTGATCTCATTCGTACCTTCATAGATACGGTTGATACGGCTATCACGGTAAGCGCGAGCGGCAGTACCTTCTTCAGAGTAGCCCATACCACCATGGATTTGGACATTCTCATCTACCACATAATCCAAGGCCTCAGAGCCGATCACTTTCAATAGTGCACACTCGATGGCATACTCTTCGGCAGCTTGTAGCTTCGCGTCTCCGAAACCAATTCCTTCTGCCTTTAATTTCTTATTCCAGTCTTGCATCAACTGGCTTGTACGGTACAAAGCACTTTCGCTAGCGAATACACGAATAGCTTGCTCTGATAGTTTGTACTTGATCGCACCAAAGTTGGCAATAGGAGTCTTGAACTGCTTGCGTTCATTGGCATAACGAACGGAAGAAGTGATACACTCCTTAGCACCGCCATTACAAAGTGCGTTCAGCTTGAAGCGCCCCATGTTTAGTGCATTGAAAGCGATAAGGTGCCCCTTACCAATTTCACCAAGCACATTCTCTGCTGGTACTTTCACGTCTTCGAAGAATACCTGACGAGTAGAAGATCCTTTGATTCCTAGCTTGTCTTCCTCTGCTCCAAGTGTTAGACCTTCGCTATCACGAGGTACAATGAAGCCCGTAAACTTATCTCCTTCTACCTGAGCGAAAACGATAAACACATTCGCGAAGCCTGCGTTGGAGATCCACATCTTCTGGCCGTTCAGGATATAGTGCTGTCCATCCTCTGTGAGGTCAGCGCGGGTTTTTGCCGCTAAGGCATCAGAACCAGAACCTGGCTCTGTTAGGCAGTAGGCCGCTTTCATCTCTCCGTTGATCAGTTGAGGCAAGTACGCCTCTTTTTGCTGATCTGTACCGAAGTAAAGAATAGGAAGCATTCCAATGCCCGTATGCGCAGCATAGGATACGGTGAAAGCTCCGGTTGGGCCCATCGCATCACAAATCAAGGTGTTGGTATTGGTGTCCAACTCCATACCACCATACTGTTCTGGCATGTGCGTACCAAGCAGGCCTAGCTCTGCAATGGTATCAAGAAGCTTAACAGCGATGTTGTCTTCTTGCTTTTCAATCTTATTGGCATTTGGGAAAGCGTGCGTTTCCACGAAATCGCGCACCATATCGCGAATCATGCGCTGCTCTTCATTGAACTCTTCTGGGATAAATACTTCTTCTGGAGTTGTAGATCTTACCAGAAATTCACCGCCCCGAAGGACTTTGGTGGAGGTTGCTACTTCAGACATTTGGTCAATATTTTATAGTCGTTAATCACATTTAGCGAAAATTCGCTACGAAAATAAGCGCTTTTTAGGAGAAAGTAAAGTTAGAAAAGGATGATTTTGCGAAAATTCGCTACTCGCTGTGTAAATACATCATCGCAATTACACTTTTTTCAGCCCACATCCACAGTCCCACCGTATCTTACCAAAGAAAATGCACGCCCCAACTGTACCTCGTCGTGTCTCTCTACCGACTACATTAAGCTTTGCCCACGACCCTATTGGAGGCCTCACCCGATTTGGACGGGAATACGGCCCCAACTACTATTTATATGTCGGTGGGGTAAGTAAGTCACTGATCACCACTGATCCGGAAGTTGCACAGCGGGTGCTGCAACGCAATCATCGCGCCTACGAAAAATCAGAATTGCAAACCGAGACGGTTTCGCGTTATGTGGGCAAGGGATTACTTACCAATACAGGGGCTTCCTGGTTGCGACAGCGCCGCCTCATCCAACCCGGCTTTCATCGAAGTCGACTAGAAGCCCTTACTACTATTATGCAAACGGTCATTGATCGAGAAGGGGATCGCTTGAGTGCGCGACTGAAAAACTCGAGTGGCACGCTTGACATCTACGAAGAAATGCTCAACATTGCCTTTCGAATTGTAGCTCGAGCAATCTTTAGTGAGGACATCGAGGAAGAAGAACTGACAGACTTTGGAGAGAAGATTACCAAAATTCAGGAGCATGTCATTCGGGAGGTTCGCCTTCCTTTTCTAAACTGGTATTTCAAACTAAGTGGAATACAGCGATCCTACCTCCAATTATCACAAGACGTGCTGAACACTCAAAAGCAATTTATTCGCCGACGAAAAGAAGGAGGAATCGTCCGAGACGATCTACTTCAAATGCTCTTGGATAGCCGATACGAGGACACTGGTCTGCCGATGGAGGAGCAACAACTCATAGAAGAAACCGGCATACTGTTCGTAGCAGGACACGAGACCTCCGCCAATGCGCTCTCTTGGACGCTGTATTTATTAGCCAAACACCCGGAGGTTTTGCAAAAAATACAAGCAGAACTGGATTGCATCTGCCCTGGTCGCCCGCCCACTTTTTCAGAATTAAGACAACTCAGCTATTTAACGCAGGTTATCAACGAGTCAATGCGGCTATATCCACCCGCCTGGATTACGGATCGAGTGGCTCTGGAAGACGATAAAGTGGGTGATTTGGAAATTCCTAAGGGTACTGTAGTCGTTCCTTTTATTTATGGAATTCATCACGAAGAGCACTACTGGGAGGACTCAGAACGCTTTCAGCCTGAGCGCTTTGCGTCAAATCGACAGAAAGATCAAGTGCCATTCACCTTTCTACCCTTTGGAGGTGGACCGCGATTGTGCATCGGCAACAGCTTTGCGATGATGGAAATGCAGCTTTTATTAGCAAGCTGGCTTCGACGCTTTTCTTTCCATTTAGCTCCTAATCAGCAAATTAGGGCAAAACCTTTAGTTACCCTCCGTCCTGAGCCAGGAATACTTATGTATCTACATGAGAATTAGGAGTTTACATTGTGTTAACAGTTTGCGAAACGAAAATTTCCTTTCGCCTGAGTGAAAAAAATTTCCTGAATATTTTTGGGATTCTGCAGAAAACATCTTTTTTTTGTTGCGGTTCCGAGAAAAACGGAATCCACCAACAACGAAGAATATTTATTCTAAGATAGTTTTCATTTGGTTTTTTGGGGTTATTAGGAGGCAATCGGAACGGTTGCCTCATTTTTTTTGTATATACCCCAGTCAGGAGCCCTGAACTCCACTCCTTTTTACGCTTTATCCAAGACTATTTTGCAGGAAGGAATCATTATAAAATCAACCGGAAGCTGGTACTCTGTCCGCTTAGACAGTGGCCAATCAATAGCTTGTCGAATTGGCGGTAAATTTCGCAAGGACGATAAGCGATTGACTAACCCTATTGCCGTGGGCGACAGGGTACGTGTTGTCACTGAAGTCGACGATGAAGGCACGGGGGTAATACGGGAAATTCTGCCCCGCGACAACTACGTCGTTCGTCAATCGCCGCGAAAGAAACATGCCTTGCACCTTATTGCTAGCAATATTGATCAGGCTATTATTGTGATGACGATCGCACAGCCAAAACTCAAGCAGGGCTTTATTGATCGTTTTCTCCTCATGACGGAGCCATTCAACATTCCCACAATAGTTGCTTTCAACAAAGTTGATGTTTACAAGGAGGAGGATATCGAGATTCTGGCCTATTTACAGGACGTATACGAGGAGATTGGTTATTCAACCTTAATCCTGTCAGCTACAGAAGGGCACGGCCTAGACGATTTCAAGGAATTACTTAAAGACAAGACCACTTTGATTAGTGGCCAGAGTGGTGTAGGAAAATCTACCCTCATCAACGCAATCGCTCCAGAACTGGACCTCAGAACGGGTGACATCAGTGATTATTCTGGCAAAGGCCAACATACGACCACTTTTGCCGAGATGTTTGATCTCCCTTTCGGCGGCCTACTTATTGACACTCCAGGGATCAAAACCCTTTCGTTCAATTATTTAGAACCCATTGATGTAGCCCATAACTTCAGAGAGTTCTTCGCGGCATCTGAGGAATGTAAGTTTGGTGGCAACTGCCTCCATCGCAGCGAACCGGGTTGTGCCGTAAAGGCAGGACTAGAAGACGGACGCTTTAGCGAGCTACGCTACGCGAATTACCTGACACTTCTGGATGAAATGGAAGAACAGAATTATTGGGAACGTAGGAAAGTCTAAACAAGGCGTAGAAACACAAATATAACAGCGCGATGAATTGCGCTTCCTATTTGCCATCTCCTAACCTCTCACCTGCTCCCATTCCCAAGCAGTGCGCATAATGTCTTTAATATCGTGCTCAGGATGCCAACCAAGCGCTTCAGCGGCTTTATCGTAATTGGCATAGATAGAAACTACATCTCCCATTCTACGAGCACCGATACGGTAATTAAGCTTTTGGCTACTTACCATCTCAAAGGCATGAATAGCTTCTAGAACGCTTACGCCATTTCCTGTGCCTAGATTAAAAATCTCACAATTACTAGTCTGCTGATCCTGGATTAAATAGTCTAGCGCCAAAGTATGTGCACGGGCCAAATCCATGATATAGATGTAGTCTCGAACACAGCTGCCATCTCGGGTATTGTAATCATCGCCAAAGACGGTCATCTCCTGACGCTTTCCGATCGCAGTCTCCGTAATGACGGGAACAAGGTTGCTAGGAGGGTTAGAGGAGCTTTCTCCGATAATAGCAGAGGAATGTGCACCAGCGGGATTAAAGTACCTTAGAAGCGCTGTTTTAAACTCAGGGTGCACACGACAGTAATCCATTAGGATGTCCTCCCCCATCTGCTTGGTACGCGCGTAGGGAGACTCTGCTTGCTGTCGTGGGGTTTGTTCGGTAACAGGTAACTCATCACTGTTGCCGTAAACAGAACAAGACGAAGAAAAGATCAGGTTTCGGCAATTGGTAGCTTCCATCCCTTCCACGACATGTAAAAGGCTGTTCAGGTTATTGTGGAAGTACTGAATCGGTTGATGTACGGATTCCCCAACAAGCTTTAAGGCGGCAAAGTGGATAACACCATCAAACTGCCCTTCATGGAAGAGACGTAAAGTAGATACTCTATCGGCCAGGTCGATGATATGATTTTCCACTGCGACGCCAGTTATCTTAGCGACTCCCTCCAGGACCGCCTCATCGCCATTGCTGAGATTGTCTACCGATACTACATCGTAACCACTCTCAATCAAGTCTACAATCGTATGGCTACCGATGTAGCCACAACCACCGGTCACTAATATCTTTCCTTTACTCATAGCAAAAATGTACAAAGCCCGAACAACAGGCACAAAGGCTTATTGTCCGGGCTGATATTTTGAATCAAAGGATACTAGCCTTCGCTTTCTCCTCCTTCTTCTTCTGTTCCGGTTTCTCCTGCTTCTTTCTTGGCTTCCTCTTCCTTGGCGTTCTGAATTTTATTCAGTAGCAAGGCCGCCTTCATCATGAAGTCATCATGGTGTTCTGTGTATTCGTTGAACACCATCATTAAGCGAGCTGCATCAAAAGCCGCTGACTTAGGCATTAGCTGACGAGCGGCAATAGGGTGCAACCAGTATTCCAGGTTGTTCGAACGCAAGTACGAACGATCCATTTCGTAACCAATTACCACGGCTAGCTTATTCAAGCTAAACAGGTAGTCTGTTTCACGATTCAGATCCTTCTGAATATCAATGATGCGATGACGGCTGAAGTTCACGCCAGAGCGCTCACATAGGAATATATCCCGGCGACCGTCAAAGACTACAATATCTTCAAAACGATACTTCTTGAAGTTGCGGAGCAAAAAGCTCTTGATAGCCATCTTGGTAGAACGAAGACGTCTGAAAGCTTCACCCAGATCCATCTCACTTAGACGGAACTCTTCATCGAAACGATTACGACGGCGGGTGCGCATATTGATCACTTCCTTTCCACGACCAATAGTGTGCCCTAATTCATTTGTTTGAGCATACACGTTCACTACGTCAACATCTGCGCTGTTGACCCAACTTTCAATAAAGATTCGGTTAGAGCCTTGTTCAAAAACCAATAAGGCGATTTCACTGATGGCATAGAAGTTTGGGTATCCTCCGTAAATATTGCCATACTTTAATTCCAAAAATGCAATGTTCCTGTTCACGGTTTGAGGTTGTGTTTCAGTTTACTTTAATTGTTTTCGGGTGTTGTTCTGGGCGTTCATCTGGTATTGGATACGCAAGGTAGCCAGAAAATTTAAATCCTTTTAACACTTTATGTGCAAAAAGAGGGCTTATTCGGCCTGCTTTAGGCGAATTTCGACCCACTAAATCAAAAACTGACCCTTTTCATATATTTTTTCTTCATCGGCATAAATCTCACCACTTTGGGTCATATCAGCGATCATATCCCAATGCACTGTCGACTCATTTTTGCCTCCACACTGCAGATAGGACTGCCCTATAGCCATGTGTATAGTACCTCCAATCTTCTCGTCAAAGAGGATATTCTTGGTGAATCGCTTAATGCCATAGTTCGTGCCAATTGCAGCTTCGCCAAAACGACGTGTACCTGGAATTTGGAACACCCGATCCAACACCTGTTGGCCCTGTTTAGCTTCCCACTTTTCCACGTAGCCATCGCGTACCCATAGGGTTACGCCCTGTACTTCTTCTCCCTGATAAATGGCAGGATAATCAAAGTGCACCATACCGTTAACGGAATCTTCTACCGGTGAAGTGTACACCTCACCACTTGGCATATTCGTCTGGCCATCTGAATTGATCCAAGTACGGCCATCTGTTCGATAGCTGATATCAAAAGCATCCGAACGATAACGAATCGTATTGCAGCCATTCAAATGATCCACAATACGCTGCTGATCCTTACGAACCTGTAACCAACTTTCGATGGGGTCTTCATCATAAAGACGGCAAGCGCTGTAAATGAATTCCTGGTATTCTTCTAAAGACAATCCAGCTTCTTGAGCCGAAGCCTGCGTAGGAAACTGACATAGATTTCGCTTTAGACGGCGATCAGCAGTACGGGCGAAGTACGTCTTGGTAAGATCTGCGGTGGCCGCTTGCCTCGCCTCTCGTTTCTTAGGATCAATTTGCTGGCCCTCCCGCAGGTTAAACGGTGCGCGGATAAACAAATAAGCTTCAAACTCCTCTAGCGCTTGGCGATAGAGTGGTGAAACATAACGAAGTTGTTCTGGATTTGCTCCGTTTAGAAAGATGCGATCCCTTTCCCGGAACTCAAGGTCGTACTCAACGTGCGCTCCGACTCGTGTAGCTTCTCTGTAAACTTCACGCACTAGGTCTTCCGCTAAGGTTGTGGTACGAATATATAGCCGCTCTCCAGCCTTTATTTCTAAACAGTAATTAACGAGCAGTCGAGCGTAGGCTTGTAAAGGATTGGTAATCATGGGGTGGTCAGGAGGTCAGTTTAGCGAATTGGATTTTATGCTTACCTAAAAGTCGTTTTCCTAAGTTTTACTAAAATATTTAACTGAAGGTAAGATAAAAAGTTGCATTAATGCAAGCTCAATAACGCAGCATTCCTCCTGTGGATCCCTTACCGAGTCGCTGTATTGCGCTGACCAATTACCACTGTTTAGCGACGTAAGGGTAGCGATGGTGGTACTGTTCCTTCACCATTTTCATCATCTTTTCGCGCAAAACATCCACGTTCTCTTTAGACAATGCAGATGCCAAAACGCTCTCTTGTCCGAACTCACCTTCAAGGCGTTGTTTCAACCCACTTTCGATCTCCTCCTTAGCCTGATCCTCCAGGTAGAGGTCATAGTTACGCTCCCGATACAGATCGATTTTGTTGTAGACCATGAGCGTCGGCTTATCAATTGCGTCGAGCTCTTGCAGGGTCTTGTTAACCGTGCGGATATGATCCTCATGTTGTGGATGCGCCAAGTCTACCACATGCAATAGGATATCGCTCTCGCGTACCTCATCCAGCGTTGACTTGAAGCTTTCAATCAAGTGGTGAGGAAGCTTCCGAATAAATCCAACCGTATCTGAAAGAAGAAATGGCGTGCGGTCGAAAGCCACTTTGCGGACGGTGGTATCTAGCGTAGCAAAGAGTTTGTTTTCAGCGAACACATCTGACTTAGTCAGGAGGTTCATCAGTGTACTCTTGCCCACGTTAGTATATCCGACTAATGCTACTCGGATAAGCTTATCACGAGTCTTACGCCGGGTCATGTTTTGCTGATCGATCTTTTCCAGTCGCTTCTTTAGTTGTGAAATCTTATCACGGACGATACGACGGTCAGTCTCGATCTCTTTTTCACCAGGTCCGCGCATTCCGATACCACCTCGCTGGCGCTCCAAGTGAGTCCAAAGACCCCGTAGTCGAGGAAGTAGATATTGCATTTGAGCAAGCTCAACTTGAGTCTTAGCTTGCGCCGTCTGTGCTCTACCTGCGAAAATATCGAGAATGAGAGAGGAGCGATCAATGATCTTCACCTTGAGGGTTTCCTCTAAGATGTTCGTCTGTTTACCGGAGAGATCGTCATCAAAAATGACGGCTGTGATCTCTTCGTGTTCTTCGAGATATGCGGCGATTTCTTCCAACTTTCCCTTACCGACGAAGGTCCGTCGGTTAGGACTGTCCATTTTCTGGATGTAGCGCTTCACCGATTTGGCGCCTGCCGTCAGGGCCAAAAACTCCAGCTCATCCAGATACTCATGGATCATATCTTCGGTCTGGTTGCGCTGTACAATACCAACCAGAATCACCGGTTCGATTTTTTGCGCAAGGCCTTTCTTCTGCCCCGCTGTTCCTATATTCCAGCCCTGTTCCATACCGTTCAGATTATTTGACATTAAATAGAAGAGCATTTTACAGAAACACGATTTTCATATTGAAGTATGTTTCGGTAACCACCTCTAGAACTGCATAAACTGCCACAAAGTTCCCTACAGTCTTTCGACTTAGCCCCCTCTTAGTAGGCACGCTCGTTCTTACCTTCCATAAAATATATGAAAGATTTATTAACTACACGATTTCCGCCTGGTGTAGGATAATCTCCTGAGAAGTACCAATCGCCATTGTTCTTGGGACAAGAGGCCCCCAAATCATCAATTGTTTGGTAGATCACATCTACCTGAGGCTTGATATTCGGCGGCGTGATTATCTCTGCAATCTTAGCTGAAACTTCCTCGTAAGTAAATTCGTCGTACAATGCCTTCACCTCGTTGGTAATCTCTTCCTTAGGCAGGTGCTCTTGCGCCTTACAACGTTCATAACACTCCTGCAAAAGATGCTCCTTACCATGGTCCTTTAGAAGAGCTACCAAGGCGCGGAAAGCCACAAACTCTCCCATTTTAGACATGTCAATTCCATAACAATCAGGATAACGAATTTGCGGAGCAGACGAAACGACAATAATGCGCTTCGGGCGCAAGCGTGATACAATCTGAATAATACTATCGCGCATGGTTGTACCGCGCACAATAGAGTCATCCATCAAGACCAGCGTGTCTTTTTCATTCTCTACAATCCCATAGGTCACATCATAAACATGTGAAACCATGGCACCGCGAGAAGTAGTATCGGCGATAAACGTCCGGACTTTCGCGTCTTTGACCACGATCTTTTCTACCCGTGGACGCATCTCCAAGACTTTCCGAACTTTCGCTGGCGTGATATTCTTACCTAAACTAGTGATCTTTTCTTCCTTGATCTGATTAAGCTCGTCTTCCAAGCCTTTCACCATGCCATAGAAAGCGGTCTCGGCAGTATTAGGCACAAAGGAAAATACTGTCCGCTTGAAGTTGTTCTTCACCATATCCAGTACCGGACGGGCGAGGCGACGACCCAACTCCTTACGCTCCAGATAGATATCTCGGTCATTACCTCGGCTGAAGTAGATGCGCTCAAAAGAGCAAGCCGAGCGCGTCCCTGGATCAGTAAATGGCACAACGGAAGTAGCTCCGCTACGTTTTACGATCAAAGTGTGCCCGCGAGGAATCTCATGCACCTTTGAAATGTGTACATCAAGTGCAGTCTGGATGGCAGGGCGCTCACTTGCTGCTACCACAATCTCTTCATCTGCATAGTAAAATGCAGGGCGGATACCATTCGGATCACGCATCATAAAGGCATCTCCATGCCCAATCAAACCGGCCATCACATAACCACCGTCAAACTTCTTACTTGCACGGCGTAGAAGGCGCTGCAGGTCCAGCTTTTCAAAGATCAGGTCGTTGATTTCACGATTGGAGTAGCCGTCGGGCTTAAACCAATTGAAAAGGCGTTGTACCTCATCATCGAGAAAGTGTCCGATCTTTTCCAGTACCGTTACCGTATCACTGATTTCCTTCGGATACTGCCCCAAGTCGACCAATTCTGTGAAGAGCTCGTCCACATTGGTAAGGTTGAAGTTACCGGCCAGAATCAAGTTACGTGGCTTCCAGTTGTTCTGCCGCAAGAAAGGGTGGCAGGTTTCAATGCTGTTATCGCCGTGCGTACCATAGCGCAGGTGCCCCATCATCAACTCTCCGGTATACGGAAGGTGGTCCTTCAACCACTCTGCGTCATTGAGCTGTTCGGGCGTAAGTTCATCGAAACGACGAAACACCTGTGAAAACAGGTCATCCAGATAATTGGAAGCATTGCTACGCTTGCGGCTGATGTATTTGTGCCCTGGCTCAACGTTGAGCTTAAGGGTAGCCATACCGGCACCGTCTTGCCCGCGGTTACGCATCTTCTGCATTAGCAGCTTCAGCTTATTGAGGCCGTAAAGGGCCGAGCCGTACTTATCCTGGTAAAAACTAAGCGGTTTGCGGAGGCGAATCATCGCGATTCCGCATTCGTGTTTTATTTGCTCGCTCATGTGGAGAGGTATCCGAAATTTGGTGCAAAGTTAGGCATTAAAACAGGATTAATCACCCTTCGGTTCTAATTCCATTTATTAGACGCTATTGTACCAAAAAAGTCAGGGCCTCCAAAGCAAAAAGCCAGCCCCCCTTAGGAGGCTGGCCGGCGGTTAAGACCCATTCCACATCGGCTTACCCGCATAAATTGTACTTAAGACGTACAGATGAAAATATCTTGCGTTAATCAGTAGTGAGAATAACCATCTTCTTAGTGGCTGCATACTGATCCGTTTCTAGCTTGTAATACAGTAGTCCGCGTGCTGCTACATCTTGGGCATCTACCAAAATCTGGTTGTAACCCGCAGCGTAGTATTGCTGATATTGGCGCACTACTTTCCCGTTTGTATCGTAGATCGTGAGCGTCACTTGCCCGCTATCTGGAATCTGGAAGCCAATGATCGTCTGATCTCCAAATGGATTCGGACGGTTTTGCTCCAGGAAGAATCCATCGCCCTTGGCCTCTGCCGGCGTGAAGTTGAGCCCTAAGCCTCGTACTTCATCCGCCATACCGTAAGCCTCAGCTTTGATCAAGCGTGAAGTGATGCCAATGCTTTCGCTCAAACGGCCATCTCCGATAGCATATAACTGTATTCCGAAGAAGGTCATCTCGCTCTGACTCAAGCCGTAATCCTTATCTGTGTTCCAGCTGATGGTCAATAGACCGCGGTCAAGTTGGCTTTCATTTACATGCTCTGGCTGAATCAAGCCCCACTCAATCTGATTCACTTCCACTTTCGTAGGATCGAATTGAAGGGTCATCTGGAAGCCTTGAATGGCATCGTCGATATCAGCAGGCGTGAATAATGCCTCTACAGTTTCACCTGATCTGAATTCACGTTCTTCGGTGCGCAGGTAGTAGTTGTCTTCCGGTGCTCGACTGTCATCACCATCATGTGCGTTAGCCTGAGCATTGCCGTTTACATCACCTACTTTCATGGCAATGAAGTCGGCTCCGAACAAATCATGCGTCAACATTGGGATGTCTACAATCTCTGGGAATGCCTCCTGCCAAGGATTCGCCGGATTCGGGAAGTTGTAGGCAGCATCAATGTATCGCCAGCTGGTATTGTCCGGGAAGCCTGTGCTCACCCCAAGGATCGCCTTACGGAGGTGGATCAAGTCCAGGGTGCTCACCGTACTAGAACGGTTCACATCAGCCGCCACCATCTTATACGGTGAATCAAGTTGCTGTATACCCAGGATGTGCTTACTGATCAAGATGATGTCGATTGTCGACACACCATTGAGGTAATCTTCTGGGCTGTACGGTGTGATCTGGTAGTCTTCCTGCGTATGCAGATCGAACTCAAACAGACCGTCACTTTCCGTCATGATCATATCATCCATCATATCCCCTCGCGGAGTAATTTCTACACCTGACACTGGAATTCCTTCTTCCGTAATGATCAGGCCTGATACATTACCCATTGCGGTAGATGTGGTACAGAGACCATCAGAATCTTGCACCTGCAAGAATGCATCACACGTGATATAGTTAGGTCCACCAACCGTTCCATCTGGTTGCACCGCTGTAGGGTTAAAGGCAGAGTCCCACTGATAAATACGCACTGGCAAGAAGCCTACTTCATCACAGGTAACCACCAAAGCTGGTCGATTCGGGAACGGAACATCCGTACCATTATCAATATGGTCAATTCGGTGGATGGTATAACGTAGTGGTCCTGTACAATCTTCGCCGGAGCTGTTAACAAACATATCCGCGATTACTGCTATTGCACCGGGATCCACATCACCGTCTCCGTCAGCGTCAATGCCTGGATCTTGTGGCATTAATACTACCGACATGTTATCGTTGCATATGATACCTGCCGCCTGGCAGTCGAATACGCCAAACTCTACCGTTTCTCCAGCATCATTGCCGCACTCATCGTCTGCTAGCACTCGTATGCTGTGACTTCCGATTGGCAACGTTGCCGTTATCTGGTAATTAGGGAAAGAACCCGTTAATGTTGTTCCGCCCTGGACAAAGTTGCCCGTATTACCTTCATCTAGCAGTACAGTAAGCGTTGGAGGCGCTGCAGCACAGCCATCCGTTAGGCTAAAATCAACCGTCACTGTTCCTTCACAGCTACCAGGAGTCGTACATACTGGTCCTGGATCACTCATTGAAATCACAGGTGGAGCGGTATCGATCACCTTAATGACTTGCAAATAGGTCCATGCACCATTACCGTCGATCGTTGTCCAATACCCCGCAGGGTTACTGAAACCGTCACAGCTAGTGCCTCGAGTCCCTGCGAATGGAATTCCGTTCGTCGGATCGCTATCGGAATCGAGGAAAGTATCTCCGTCCGTCTCGCGGATCACCCATACATCTTGGGTACCACCTTCATCAAAGCAACCGGCGTTTCGTGGCACTTCTACTGGAGCAGAGAATCCATCATATTCACACCAATTAATGACATTATAGGTGCGCATGATCTTGAAGCATGCTCCTTGTACTACATCAAAGCGCTGTTCAGTGATATTGACGGCAAAGTCGTCACAACCTAGATTATTGATCACTAATGTATCTGCACCAGGTTCTATACAGTCGCCAATAACGTCCTTAGGGAACTTGATTTGGTAGTTGCTGCTCGTAGTGATATCAATGAATTGTTGACAGCTATTGGTATTTCCGGCAGCATCTGTCACCAGAAAACGCCGTAGGATACTTCCTAGACCACAGTTCTGCATATCTACTTGTGGGATGAGTTCTGAGAGCACAACTCCATCACAGGCATCAATTGCTTGTGCAGCACCGAAGAGGCCATCTAATACGTCGGTATTTTCCAGATCTGCTCCATCTGGCAAGTCAGCACAACTGATGATGACTGGTTGTGGAGGAATACAAATTGGAGCTGTATTGTCCATAATCACCACGCTAGAAGAACAGGTATTGAAGTTCCCCACTACATCGGTGACTAGGAGCTCAACCGTTATTGTATCTCCAACCTCACAGCAGTAGAAGTCCACATTGGTATCCCAAGGGGTAAAACCAGGTTGAACATCACTACAGTCGGCAGGGTCAAAATCAATTTCTCGCCTTACTTCGAGGGTTACTGGCCCGCAGTTATCTGAGCTGCCCTCATCTACAAATTGAGCAGCAAGCGTACCCACTCCATCACCACCTAAGGTGACATGAATCAGGTCATCACAGGCAGCAGTTGGCAAGGCAAAGTCTTGGACTTTGAATGGGCATTCAGCTATACCTGAGTTTCCACAATCGTCTTGTGCAATGTATCGGAAGTAGTGCGCGCCAACAGGAACGTTCGCTACGATACGACTGCCATTCGGCGGAATAATCGCATGTACGTTCTCTTCCGTTGTATAGCCAATGATCTGGTTAAACGGATTGAAGATGGGTACTTGTAGCACGGTAATCACCTCGGTAGTAACCGTCCATCCACTACAATCATCCGTAACGATTGGCAATGGCACGTCAAGTACTGCCGTACAAATAGCACCTTGCGTAGCATAAACTAGCGTATCTGGCATGCCATTCATATCCGTATCCGGTGCTGGGCAAGATACCATCGGACCAGTGCGGTCACCAATAATAATAAGCTGATCAAACTGCATCAATTCTGTAACTCCACAGTCGTCAAAGATTGTCCACCGGCGTACGAACTGTTCCGTTCCGGTACAAACCATGATTCTTGGAAGATCCTGATAGCTCGCTAGCATATTGCAATACACCGGATCGATATTGAAAGTACCTCCCGCCGTTATCACGAAGGGGTAACCGGTCAGATCAGGCAATGGATTGCCTTGGTCGTTGGTATCGAAAGTGGCATCACAATTAATATTAACCGTCCTCGGTGGAAGGTTCACTTCCTCCATAGTGATAGGTGGAAATTCCGTCACCTGGGTACAGGTAGCACTGTTTCCAGATTGATCAGTTACTGTAAATGTTCTGGTAATGGTAGACGTACCACAATTACCACCATTGATAAACTGATCAGTGAAGGTCACCGGTGGATTAAGCATACAAGCATCATCCACAATAGGTGCACCAAGAATATCAACACTAGCTGGATTGTTAATCAAATCCGGAATACTACTACAGTATAGTGGCAGTTGAATATCCGCTGTTACACCAATTAAACCGTTGATGCGGCCAGTACCTTCGCTGTAGAAGGCATACTGATAGTTGGCTACCTGATTACCATCAAAGGCCGTAGTGAGTAGCGTATAAGGCATGCCTGGCATCAGCATCACATGCAAGCGCGTGACATCATTAGCAGGCATTGTATAATAACCCTCTCCTGGAGGGAGTGGCTCTGACACCCCGACAAGACCTTGGCAAATTCCCTGGAAAGGATCAAAACTACCCTGGTATATTCCAAAGATCCCGCCATTTGCCAGATCCATATTTAATTCGATGGTATAGACGTCGGTTTCTGTTACCGTAATCTCCTGTAGCGTGTAATAGTGCTGTCCACTCATCGGCGCTACCGCATCGGTATAACACGCAAAGTTGTTTGGAATAAACAGCGGAGAAGTCACAGGAACGCTACCATTCAGTAGCTGCACCTCATTCGTAATAGAAGGCATATTATTCCCCGGAGGGCAAATGATGGTAGGTGCATCAACATCTGATATCTCAATCTGACCATCACCAATAAACTGCCCTGCCTCCGACATCACCATTACATTGAGGCGTTGTCCGGCATGGGTCCCGTTTACAGTGTTCCCTATGGGCTGACCGTTTTGATCAAATACGGTAATTATAAAGTCATCTAAACAGGGATAATCACCCGACATCACCATATCAGGGGTAATCACTGCCTCACAGTCCATCCCTAAGGTGACATTCACCAGTGCAATAACCGCCGTATTGGGCTGCTCTGGTACAATTACATCTTTCGTAATCGTAGTTATACAACCGGGATCATTCGCGTTATTTGGCGTACCTGAAAAGGCATCAAACGTATAAGCCACCTCGTACGTCCCCTCCCCTAGTACCTGAGCACTAAAGACCGTTGCGGGTTGCCCATCAATAGTAAAACTACCGATACCGGCAACGCCGCCGTTGTCCGCTAATAGCATCACTGGATTACTGGTCAAACACACTGTGTCAGGAAGCCCGAGGAAACTAACATCGGGATAATAACAGAGGTTACTAATAGACAGATCATCCGTGCCATTGGATACATCTACCGTGAATCCCTCAGCATCCACATGTCGAATAATAATTTGATAAACACCCGCTGACACTTCGGTCAGGGTCGCGCCATTCACCGAAACCGGCGCTGCCGGTGGTGCAGGGCTCGAAGTGCTGTAGGCCCCAGTGCTCGTATTTTCTACGGTCCAGGTTTCACCCGGAACACCGCTATCCACTGTGATCGTGTCCAGAAACTGGCCATCGGTCAGAGTGGTCGAGTTGTTGAGGCAATGGCATTGCGCGCCCGTGGCTATATCATCGCCCAGGAAGATATCCTGTGCCCAAGCCTGGCTCGTAAGCAATAAAAGTAAGCAAGGGATCGTCAACATGCGTTGGATCCCAGACCACGGAGCGGTCATACCTGTCACAAGTGGTTTTTTATGCACCACCTCCAGGTTCGGTTCTTGCGTTTTGGGTCGTATCATCTTCTGCCGTTTTTTAGTAGCCCCCCGCTCTAAGTGGGGCTGGCTACTCCACTTTTTCTGTTTGGATTTCATCTGTGTCTTGTTTTGGGCAAGCCAGGGCCTACCTGCTCTTATCAATAGAAATGACTTACTAATAGGCAAAGGGGAATCAGCTGCTACGGTGCACATACTACACTCGTAGTCAGTTCATTACTGATTAAAACTTGCCTTTATTTTACTTCCAATAAGGGTAAAGCAAAAGGTGTGCCAAAAACGAAAAACAGCGCCAGCAGAGCAGCTTATGCATTAAAAAACCCCTTATATTTATTGGTATGATGAGAAAAATAAACGCCATACTCTTTCTGCTATTCTTTTGTTCTCTGTTCCAAACGACAAGCCTATTTGGCCAATCAAATCGCAGTTGGAGCTTGAAGCTCTACAGTCAGTTCTTTCTAAATGACCAGCAGCAATCGCTCAACGAAAACAATATGTATCCCTTTGGCCGATTCTCCCCCGCCGTAAGTCTACACCTCACAAGAGAACGCCCTATCTGGATTGACTTTCAACTCAGACGTTTTGCTTTTCAGCGAAGTGAAGTGGCCTCTTTTCGAAAAACAGACTCAGACATAGGCTTTAACATCGACATTACCTGGGAACAGGCACGGGCAGGAAAGGTATCGCTAGGGGCAGGAGCAGGGATCGGTTTTTTCTACAGCAAAAAGGACGAGGAAGGAATTAGTCAAGATCAGACGATCTTCAATCAGCGTATAACGCAAAGAAGGGGCGTTGATTTGAACTTGCTGCTCCGTGGCATTTATCAAATCAACGAGCGTTGGAATATCGACTGCAAATTAGCGCTGCTTGGCTTGGCTCCTACCTTGGAGCGAAAAAGCACTCAATTCCCCACAATTACCTCACCAATCCACACCGTTGACAATACTACCTTTGATGTATACTTTATTCCTCAAATCAATTTAGGCGTAGCTTACAAAATCCGATGAGAAGTGATTCAAGAACACCTGAAAAAGAAAAGCTGGAAACCTGCTTGATACAGATTTCCAGCTCATTTATTGTGAGTCCCTATTCAGGGCCTAAGATCTCGTTCTAGATCGCCCACTTCAAGTACAACGCACCCCAAGTAAAGCCACCACCAAAAGCGGTAAGGATTACATTGTCTCCTTTTTGCAATTGGTCTTCATAATCCCAAAGGCAGAGCGGAAGTGTGCCAGCAGTTGTGTTACCGTACTTCTGGATGTTGATCATTACCCGTTCAATAGGGAAATCCGCCATGCGAGATACCGTTTCGATGATACGGATATTTGCTTGGTGGGGTACCAGCCAACGAATATCGTCGGTTGCTAGTTCATTGCGCGCCATTACCTGCTTCACAACATCACTCATACCCGAAACCGCGGCCTTAAATACAGGGCGGCCATTCTGAAACGCGAAGTGCTCGCGTGCCATTACTGTTTCTACAGTAGCAGGCTTACGCGAACCACCTGCCTTAAGGTGCAAGAACTCAGCACCGGCTCCATCACTCTTGTGTATGTAATCAATGATACCATTTCCACTGGTATCAGGCTCCAACATCACAGCTCCAGCACCGTCACCAAAAATGATACAGGTAGCACGGTCAGTATAGTCAATGATTGAAGACATCTTATCAGCTCCAATCACAATCACCTTCTTATGCATTCCGCTGGCAATGAACTGAGCGCCGACCGTCAATGCATACAAAAAGCCAGAACAAGCTGCATTCACATCAAAGCAGAAAGCATTCTTCATTCCTACAGAATCTGCGACCAGGTTAGCTGTATCTGGAAATGGCATATCTGCAGTTACGGTTGCGCAGATAACAAGCTCTACCTCTTCTGGTGAAGTATTGGTCTTCTCCAAAAGGCCCTTAACTGCCTCGATCCCCATTACAGAGGTTCCCTGATTTTCTCCCTTGAGAATTCGTCTTTCTTTGATTCCGGTACGGGTGGTGATCCACTCGTCATTAGTGTCGACCATGGTCTCCAACTCGGCGTTGGTTAAAACATAATCTGGCACGTAACCCTGAACACCGGTAATTGCGGCACGAATCTTTGACATGACTTATTAGTAGTTTGACGAAAACAGATGGATTGGTTTTCCAAAAGGCGTTTACATCACTTTCGCGTAAGGCTACTCTAGTCCCCATGCACTTCAAGTGATCATACCACCAAAACGATCAATTTGTCTGTACGTTCGTCTTTGGTTGTAGTATCATCAGTAAAAAATCGCCGCAAGGTAAGAATATCTCTGCAAAATCCTGACGAGCTGGAATCAAAGTATATGAGCGGTCTTACGGTTTCTAACAATTGTCATAACCCTCAATACCGATGTATTAAGCCAGCCCAAAAACAATCTTATAACAAAGACTAAATACTACTCCTGATAAGGCTCATGCTTAACGAGCTGGTCCTCATAGTCGTGGTAAGAAATGGCGAGAAGCCCTAGGAAAGTAAGGAAGCCATTTAATGCTATAATCAGGAATCCAAACTCAAATCCGTACAGCAAATCCGCAGAGAAGGTATCAATGAAGTAAGCCATTACAGGTGCTAGGAAACATACCAGTACGACCAAATTGACACGCTGGAGTGGTTTGGGCAAGTTCTGCGCCCAGCCATAGGAGCTTAGATCCAACACCTCGCGAACTTTTAGATTGGTGAACATACCAAAGGTAAATAGACCGAGCAACGGTCCGTAGGTATAACCAGCAGCAGTAAACAGCTGCTTGATAACAGCATCGTTATTCAGTGCATTGAAGATCAGAATCACAATAAGAAGCAATACTGAAAACCCGATATGAACATAGAAGCGAGTTCGCTTTTGTTCTACTTCTTTCCCTTCTTGTTTATTGAATCCTAGAAAATCCACACAGAAGCTGGTGGTTAGTGCTGTCAAGGCAGAGTCGGCACTAGAGTAGGCCGCTGCGATAAGGCCAACAATGAAGAGAATGCCAATATATGGAGCCAGGTGCTGTAAGGCAATCAATGGGTACAGCTGATCGGTACTCTCTGGAATATCAATACCCACCTGCATTGCGTAGATGTACAACAATGCTCCGAGTGACAGGAAGAGAACATTAGCAAAGAACAACACAATACTGAAGGAGAACATATTCTTCTGCGCATCTCCTAAGCTTCGGCAGCTTAAGTTCTTTTGCATCATATCCTGATCAAGGCCAGTCATCACAATGGTGATTAAGGCACCCGCAAGAAACTGCTTCCAGAAGTTATATGGATCACTCCAGCCTCCCTCAAAGAAGAAGACTTGGCTATAAGCGCTATTGCTGATCATATCTACCAACCCGCTCACATCTGTTTCAAGTGCAGAACCAATACCCAAAATGGTAAGGATAACGGCAGTCAGCATAGATAAGGTTTGCAGGGTATCGGTATAAACAATCGTCTTGATACCCCCGCGGAAGGTATACACCCAAATGAGTACAATGGTCGTAAGCACCGTAATGGGGAACGGCACCCCAAAGGAATTCATGACAAACTCTTGCAACACAATGGCTACTAGGTACAAGCGAAAAGATGCTCCGATAACACGCGACAGCAAGAAATAGAATGCGCCAATCTTGTAGGAGTAAACACCAAATCGCTGCTCTAAAAATTCGTAGATAGAAGTGAGGCCTAAGCGATAATACAAAGGCAACAACACCAATGCGATCACCACATAGCCCAACAAGTACCCCATGACCATTTGGAGATAGGCAAAACCCTGTGTTCGCCCAGTACCCGCGTCTACCTCCCCTACCCAACCGGGCACGGAAATAAAGGTTACACCGGAGAGACTGGCTCCAATCATACCAAATGCCACTAAATACCAAGGAGACTGCCGCCCAGCCAAGAAGAATGACTCATTATTATCTGAGTCCTTACTGGTGAAGTAGGAGATTATGATCAGCACCAGAAAATATCCGATGATGATACTAATAATGACCGTCGGCGTCAAGGTTTGTATCATATTTCCACAGCTACGTACATCGATCGCGAGCGTAAGCCAATAGAACGCACGATAGTCTTATTTATTTTCGGGCGTCATGTTCATCTTACGATCCCCTGAAGCTAATCGATGTTTCCTTCTTTATAGCAATTAGGGTAAAGGCAAAGATATAAATTTCCACAAGCCAGATACGGACCAATAAAAATAAGCATGCTCCCTGTGCTGTGGGAGCATGCTCTATAAAAAGGACGATGGGTTCAGGCTCGTACCCAGACGTCATTGCAAAACTGGGACGCGAATCAGGTGCACTATTGCTTCACGAATCGAGTCTGATACACCTGCCCTTCAGAAGAAGTTGCCTTCAAGTAGTAGATGCCTGCAGGCCAAGCCCGCACATCGATCTTTTCTACTTGACCTTTTTCCCAATCAAGGCCGTAGGTTTGTATAGGCATTCCTGATACGGTAAATACCTCAATCTGATATCGGCCTTCGCTTTCTAATGATAAATTGAGTGTTTGTACAACAGGCGAAGGATAAACCCAGAAGCCTGTCTTACCTGATGTTGTAGTTTGTAGTGGTTGTAGCTGTACCGCTGGTGGCCAATCAATGTCCACCTCTTCGTCTGGATCTTCATCCACTACAATATTTACACAATCAACTACGAATAGATACTCGATGCTACTCACTGGCAACTCCGGACAAGGTTCTCCATTGTCGTCGTAACGAACTACTTCAAGTAAGAGTTGGTACTCACCGTTTGCCAAGATTTCAAATGTGACTGGCTGGTTGCCGATGCCGAATTGCTCCACAAGAAGCTCCTGTCCAGGATAATTGAGCACCCATCGAGTCCGCTCACATTCAGTCAGCGTATTCGTCGCAAGGGTTATGGTACCATTATTACAATTCACGGTGTGGCTGAGGCCGGCCTGCCCACTGAGTATTTCTTCGAAGCCTTCTACATCCGTACAGTCACAATTGACATTTTGATCCGTACAGTCAGGTATCACGGCCTCTACTTCGAGGTGACAACACCAGCCATCTGCAGCTAGCAAGACAACCCGGAATTGTACAACCGTCCCCGGAGGCCATCCGCCAGTGTTCTCAAATTGGACACTGCCCGTATAAGCACCACCAGGAGTAGGCGGAGCCGCAGGAGCCAAGTTCACTGGAATAAATGGAGGAATGATATTAATACCTGGCGTTTGGCTCTCCAAAACAATGTCTTCAATTTGGTAAGAGGACATATTCGTTACGGTGAAATTGTATACCGCATTGCCAGTATTAGGATCACAAACAAGTTCCTCATCTTCCAAGATCATACAAGGCTGACACTCGACCACCAAAGTATCACTACAAACGATCGTGGCCTGGCCGGTTACTGGATCATTCGCGAACCAATGGACAGCAACTTCTTGAGGAACTTGGCTGGTACTGCCAATGTTACCCAAACAGAAGCTCATGTCATCTAATGGTCCTAATGGCAAGAATCCACCTGGATTATCCCAGACAATCTCCGTTTCACTGCCATTGATCGTAGCGTTGAGCAGCGTGCTATTGAAGTTCGTGAAGGTGACACCGGGCGTGAGAATCTCGGTAGTAACGTTTAGGAAATACTCTTCACAGAAATCATTGACCAACTGCAAGTCGTAGCAGCATTCGCCTTCTTCTACTCCGTCATAGATCTGTTCGTAGTTTACACTGATAGATTCGCAGGGGTCAGGAGGCAAGATTTCGATGCATTGCTCAAAGTGGCAACATTCTTCACCGTCCGTAAGGAAGATCACATCGAAGCACACTTGTTGTGGGCCAGTTAGTGGACCGCTTAGAACAAGGGTAAACTGCTGCCCAGTCAATACTCCACCAGGAAGAATTGGACTAGCAGTCAAATTCAGGAAGACATTCTGAGTAGGGTCGACATCATTCTTGATCAGCACCGAAGTTACCGGAACAGTTGTGTAGTTAGCGATATCGAAGGTAAAGGTGTAGGTCGGTGCAGGTGCACAATCATAGGTGTACGGAGGTTCCGCAAATACCAGAGAACCGCAGCACAGGTTGAATTGATCCCATTCTAATACTTCATGCGCTTCATATTGCTCAAAAGGAGCTTCAATTTGAACTTGCTCTAGCTCGGTGGGTTCAATGATCAACTCAGTGCGCTCAAGAATAATTTCTTCTAATGGAATGAATTCTGTAATACAACTATTATAGTCCAAGTCTAACTTAGCGAATACGGCATCCGTTCCACCGAATCCATCTGGTAAATTATTACCAATCTGCGTGTAGTAAAGGTAATTTCCATCTATATCAATATCTGCTACCGAGCGATAATCCGTAGCACCATCCAATAAGCGAGCGGCGGTCAAGAGTTGAATCCCTCCGGCAACTTCCTGAAGTTTGAGTAAAACCGACTGGGTAGTTCCGGCCCAACCATGAGCAACCGTATGGAAAACACCAGCTGCATCAGGGGTGGTGATATCCTCCAGACGAGAAAATTGAGGCAGGCTATAGGCCCAGCGGTACGCAAAACTAGCATCCACGCTAGCTAAGAAGCCGATACCTGGATTGTTGACACCGCCGGTGAAGTACAAATTACCGCTTTGCTCAGCAAACTGCTCAGGGGCGAGCAGGTTGGACCCTGGTGTACGGAGGCGGTAATTGGTGTTGTTGATGATACCATTAGCATCGGCAACGGCAATACCAGCATCACCATTCAAAGAAGGGACATCACCGTAGAATAATAGATCACCCGCAGCTGTAAAGAAAATACCGCGTGCCCATTGAGAATCTCCATTGTTAGCCGCGTGCTGTAGGAGCGTTACATTCAAGGTATTGGGGTCAATATCATAGATCAGTCCTACATCACTAATACCTGTACCACCCCGGTTGTCCTGCCCGATAGCAATGAGGCCCGTACCATTGGGCTTTGGCAAAATTCGGCGGATATAGTCACGGCCCGGAAAGGGGTAAGTACGCGCCGATAAAAGTGCACCACCAGCACTAAAACGAGCAATAAGGCCACTGAGCGTTTGTTGATCGTTTAAGTTAGTGCGGGTATTACCTACAACATAAATATCACCATTTGGCATAATAGCAAAATCAGAAAAAGAACTATTGGGTACATCTGTGAGAATGGTTTCCCATACACGATCGCCATCTAGGGTGTACTGTGCCAGAACCGCCCGATATGTTCCGCTGGCATCCAGTGAAATACCACAGGCGTAGACATTACCTCCGATAACCTTTAGTTCTCCGAAGCCACCATCATTGGCATCTCCAATGATCTTCACTGTGCCTTGTGCGGCTAGTGAACAAACGATAGAAAGTACAAAAAAGCAGGATAGCGTTTTAAGTACGATGAGTTTTAAGTGTGTCATTTGAATTTCTTTAAGATTGAAAAATGAACTTACCAGGGCTCTTTTTGAGTTGCTGGTGTTTACCTATTGGATTCGATTATTTAGGACATTGCAAGCAATAGTCAGGCTCTCCTAAAGCGGACTTTAGAAGGAGCTCAGCATTTGCCGAAATAGTTAATTCAAAAATTGTAGCGCCGAGATGGCAACTTACAATTGCTAGTTCGCAAGCGAAGCAGCACAGGCTTCAGCTTACACAAGACTGTACAGTAGAGAAGATATTCCTCTAAACAGTCGGCACTATTGAATAGTCAAACAAGTGGAAGGAATTGTTACCTGTTGAAACAAAAACAGATAAGCATAGCGAGTAAAAAGACACACAAAACACTAATAATGAATCACTTGGGTCAATTGTCTTTTTTGCCGATTTTTTTCAGTAGAGCCTGCGCATTTTGATATCGACTTGACTCAGAAGGGATCGTAGTTAGGGCTGTGACTGCGGCCGAAACTTGTTCATTTTTCAGCAAGCTTAGAGCTTGGTACCACTTTGCTTCATTGGTATAAATGGGATGGTTTTCTTCTAGACGTTGAAAGCACGTAATTGCTTCCTTAACTTGACCTGTTTCCAAAAGACTTATCCCTCGTAGTAGCATGACATCAGCGGCATCCGGGTAAGTATCAAGATAGGAATTGATAAGTGGTAACGCTTCCGCATACTTTTTGGCCCGCAGCAGGTTTTGGATGGCTCCAAGCTCTGGCCCGACACTCATTTGTTGAATATTGATCTCGTGAACAGCGTATTCTGCGTATAATTCTTGTGTCGTTAAAACCGTCTTGTCCGGTCTCATAGTAAACCAAAGCAATATCAAAATTCCGGCAGCTATAGAAGCAGCAACTGCTATTTTGCGCATCATAGGTATCCTAATAGGATTGACTGTTTCTGCCCTAACTTCGTTAAGGGTTGCTACGAACTGATCTAAGTCGGGGTCTTTTTGAGCATTACGTACTTCTTGGTAGAGGGCGAATTGAGCTTGCAAGTCCGAATCCTCTTGCAATGCATTCTCCAAGGCTTGCTGTTCCTCTGCTTCCAAACTACCGCTCAGAAACTCCTCCCACTTGGCAAATGTTATTTCTGGTTGCATATGCTTTATTTCAGTTCGTTAAACAAAGGATCTTGGTGAATATTCTTCATCAATGTATTGGCGCACTCCCCGCCTCTTCGTCGTACAAAACTATAGTTGAGCTTTAATTGCTCCGCAACTTCTTTATAATTTTTTCCCTCAAAGGTGAGTTCCAAAATTTCACGGCACCGTATTGGTAGTTTTTGAAAGTGCTTACGATATAGCAATTTGCGCTCATGTTTTTCGATCTGTGCTATCACCTCAGCATCCAGGTAAGGTTCAGGTTGATCCTTAAGGTTTAAAACTACCCGCTGCGACCGTCTTAACTCGTTGAGCCAGCGTCGTTGGCAAATCAACTTAAGATACGCCTTGAATGATTGAGTTATCACTAAACCGTCTCTGGCTTGTAGATATATGATTTCTAAAGATTTATAGAATACATCTTCCGCATCAGCCCGTTGACCGCTATTCTGTCGAACATAGCGCTCGATTAAGGGGAAATATCGTTCGTAAATCAGCTTAAACGTTCGTTTATCTCCTCGAATGAGTCCCTCGATATACTGCTGATCCGGATGCGGTTGGCTCGATTGTGCTGACACCTATCGTTTTATTTATGATTTAAACCAGGGACGTTTCATCTCTGACGAATGTAGATAAAAATGAATACATTTATCGAAAGTCTTGTTATTTTCAAGGACATCTAAATTTAGAATTTAGCCCGATCAGACCATCCTAATTTTTTTTGAAAAAAGTGGGATTAAAGAGGTAACAATCAGGATAGATAAATTGACTGATACAAGGACAGAGGCGTAATGTCTTGTCTTGCATACTATTATTTACACCATAACGCTATTAAAAATGATCAGGATATTTCAGTTGTGTTTACTAGTTGGCATTTTGATTTGGGGGGCTTGTGACTGGGCGAAAGAGAATCAAGTAGACACTTTTCCAAAAGACGATGTAATTATTCCATTTGACTCAATAAATGACCTAGTATTTACTTGGAATTCAAAGAATAATTATGATTACCAGCGTTTTAGGCTATACCGTTTAGATACCGCCTTAGTAACAGATATAGAGAGAAGTTATACTTATAATTTAGTAATGGATGAAGCTATTACTAATAAAAGCAGCTTTTCCCTAAAGAGTAAGGATATTAGTCAAATTAAAGGTGGACATCATTATGTCTGGAGAGTGTCAGCGCAGAAGGAATTATCAAAATGCCTGACACTTATTGCCAGTCACTCATTTATTGTTACTAAGTCTAGAAGCAACGAGGCAGCTCGGGAATTAGAATTAGCAGCTCCTTCTTTAGCTATACCTCCACAACCTGTTGAACCGGACATAATTTGTGATACTATTTATCAATACCCAGGATGCACCAATGCTATGACTATAAATTGTACAGGTGGAAATGGGCCAATCATACATATCGTTACCCTAGAAGATAAAGATTTTCTCTCGAACAACTTCCAGTTGAGATCAAAAAACGGATCCAAGGTCCGAAATTGCATCGATCATATTAATGCAGATTCTTTCTCGTTTTATTTTCGTTTTTTTATGGAAGTTCCTTGTGACAAAAGGGAAGTACTAGATACTGATAAGATTAATCTTTATCTCTTTACCGGACCAAATGATGCTTTAGTATCAAATATTGTTTACGATGTAACACTAAATGAAACTACAAAAACACAGGGAATGCCAATTAATATTATTCCCAATGCTTACAAGCAAGGATGCGCAGGTTACTGTGAAAATTCAAGTATTTGTAGGGCTGTAGTAGAAATTGAGGGGACTGTACCAATATCTAAGTTTAATAATGGATCTCCATATCCTCATCATTTTGTTTTCAATTTAGGTAGCTCCTCTAGTCATGCACATAGCACAGTAAATGGGGTTCATAATGACACTCTCATCATAGATTCCTGTGGTCAAAACTCGCTCTCTTTAGCCTATTTTCAATGTATTGATGATTTAGGAGATAATGTTCATGAGTCTAAACATAATGTAATAATTCCTGTAAATTTTTGCCCATAATCATTGGTTCCCTTGAAGTTTAAAAAAGCGTTCGCAGTATTATTGTATTTGGTCTTTGCCCTCAACGGGACTTGCCAAGAGAACTTCCGACAGGATTCCTTAAATGCGGTTGAATACTTTAATATTGCGGATACTTCTTACATGGATGCCCAAAAATGCATCAATTATTCGCATAAAGCATTACCATTCTTTATAGAAAATGGTGACTGGGAAAAGGTTGTTTATCTGAAGGCAGGCTTAAGTTACTGCTATAATATCTTGGAGAAGTTCGATAGTCTTGAAATAAACAATAAAGAGGCGTTTGACTTAGCAGCTTCTTATTTGCCGTGTGAAAGTTATTTACGAATGGCCACTTTGAATAATCTAGCCATGGTATATCGCGCAGTATATCAAGATTACGAGCGGGCTCTTTCTTTGTATCAAACTGCGCTTCTAATGTACACAGAGGGAAAGTCTAATCAGGCATTTAGAGGAAGTATTCTAAAGAACATTGGTAATATAGCATTGACTAAAGGAGATTTCGATCAGGCTGAATTATACCTTAAAGATGCGCTTAACATTTATCAAATAGCAATAGCTAAAAATAACCTCTATAATAAATCAAATATAGCTTTTCGAATCGTAGAACTCTATCAAGACTTAGCAGATGTCGCTCGTTACCTAAAAAAGCCCAAAAGAGCAAGAGTATATCTTCTTCAGATGCTTTCTCTTATGGAGTCCAATAGCTCTACATTCGCAACACGTTATTATTTATACTGCTACACAAGATTAGCAGAAGTCTCACTACAACTTAAAGGCGAAGACGCTGCGGAGAAATACATTCAAAAAGCATTTTCCCTCTCGCGACTAACTCCTGATCAGAACGCAGAAGTACATAGTGTTCATAGTCAATGGCTAGCAGAAAAGGGGGAATGGCGCGCTGCACTAGAGGCGATCGAACAGAGCCTAGAATTCATGTCCGCCGAAAAGGTCGTAGACTTTGCTAGACGACAGGATTTTCGCGCCACATGCCTGATGCACACCGGCCAATTTAAATTAGCACTACAAGCAACTACTGACGGAATAATTCGCTTGTCAAATGCCACCGATTGGGACCAACTCACCAAACGTCCAATTGAAAATTGGAACATTTCCTCTCCCTTAGCCTGTATTGAATTAATGGAAACAAGAGCCATGATTCAACAACGCCTAGCTACTACCGAAAAGGAAGATATCTATTGGGATAAAGCGTTGGAAAGTTACCACTACCTCTCTGAATTAGGTGATCAACTTCGCCGTAATTATCAGTCAGAGGAGTCAAAGTTATTCCTAAGTGCGAACGCTCATGATTACTATGAATTGGCCATTAGTTTAGCTCATCAACTATACCAAAAAACAGGCCGGTTACATTACGTTAACGAAGCTTTATACTTTTTCGAACAAAGTAAAGCCGCTGTTTTGCTAGAAGAACTCATGGCTCACGAAGCCGAAGGACGTAGTGCACTGCCTCCGTCAATTATAGCGCAAGGACAAGATCTCAAAATTGAACTCAACTACTACAGAAAATTAATCAATGGCGAAGAAGCACGTGGCGAATCGGCGGATCAGCAAAAAATAGCAAATTGGAATAGCCACTTGCTACAACTAACGCGTGAGCGAGAGTCATGGCAAAGAAACATTGAGCAGCACTATCCGGAATACAAGGTCTATACCCAACCATCTTTCCCTTCCGCGACAGCCATTCAAAAACAACTACAGAGGCAACAAGGGGTGGCAACCTATTTTACGGGCAATAAAGACTGGTATTTTATTCTATTACAACCCAATCAAGTAAGGTTCCAGCGCCTGAATAATCCGGATGCAATTTTGAACTTGCAAAACACTGTACTCAACAATTTAAAAATGACGGGCAAAGCCGGTATCACTGCCTATACAGAGGCCGCGTATGAGTTATTTGAAGCCTTGCTTCCAGATATACCTTTATCCAGTTTAGATCAACTCCTAGTTATTCCAGATGGCCAACTGGCATTCCTGCCCTTTGACCTCCTATTGTCAACGCCCGTCACTGAAATAAGTATACGATCGTTTCCCTTTCTATTTCGGCAACTGTCCATCTCTTATGCCTATTCGTGGGCTATCCAAAACATAAACAGTGCAAATGCATCATTTAATGGACAGTTTCTACATATCGCTCCAGTATTTGTGAGTGATCCTAATCGACACTTACCGCTTAGCGAACTGCCATTATCGGCAACTCAACAATGGAATACAGCTAGCCTAGTTAGGCAATCAGCCACCAAACGGAAATTCATAGATATTGGCCAGCAATACGGGCTAATCCATTTTGCGTCTCACGCCAGTGCTTACGATTCCATTTTGCATGAACCAGCAATTGATTTTGTGGATGAACCACTTTATTTGAGGGACCTGCAAAGCATGCGATTATCCGCCCACTTAGTTGTCTTGAGTGCCTGCGATGCCGGAATTGGTGATGTTCGACAAGGCGAAGGTATCATGAGCCTTGCACGCGGATTTGCATACTCAGGTGTACCGAGTGTAGTCTCAACACTATGGAAGATTAATGAACATACAACACATCAACTGTTAGATAAATTCTATTCATATCTGGCCGAAGGAAAGTCAAAAGATCAGGCCCTACGTTTAGCAAAACTCGACTTTATTGAAGAATGCTCTGATATCCAGCTAGCTCCCTACTACTGGGCAGGTTTAGTGGCTATCGGAGATATGCAACCAATAAACTCACAAATTTTTTGGAATAGAAATCACAAAATACTTTCTCTATTCCTACTGGGAATAATAGGCCTTACATTCTTCTTACGGGAGAAAAAAAACAGTTAATTCTGAATCAGCCATATCCATTTTAAGACAAGATCTTCAAACAACTTGTTTTCCCGCGACTTTAAACTACGTTATACCACCTCACCACTCCATCGACTACCTAAAACCAAAATATCGGACAACTTGGAGGTTGTCCGACATAAACAGTAAAAAAAGTACTGATAATCGAGGAAGTTCTCTACTGTGTACGGGTCTGGCTTGTAGACTGGGTTATTGAACTTGTCGTACCTCCGCCTTTAATTTGAAGCATTTGTTCAGGAGTTAAA
>CAJXOS010000012.1 GCA_913057725.1 uncultured Lewinella sp. | reverse complement strand
CGGACCAAAAAATGGCAAAATGAGGTTCAAAAATGCTCGGTTGCAGGCCAAAGGGTAAGTCCCCAACAAGTTCTTAGCTCATTTGCCCCTCGTCAGCGAAGCTGTAATAGCCTTTTTCGCTAATGATGAGGTGGTCCAAAAGCGGTAGATCCAAATGCTGTCCAGCCTGGTGTAGTTTGCGAGTGAGTTCGCGATCAGCCTGGCTGGGCTGCAAATTGGTGCTCGGGTGGTTGTGCGCAAGAATGATGGATGACGCTTGCAGCTCCAAGGCGCGACCAAATACCATTTTTGCATCTACTACCGTACCTGCCCGCCCTCCAGAGCTGATGCATACCTTCTGAACAAGATAGTTGGCCCGGTTGAGGCACAGCATCCAACACTCCTCATGTTGAAGCTCGGCTAAGTGTGGAGCAAGGCATTGATAGGCTTCCGAACTACTTCGTAATTGTGGCCGATCCGGTAAGGGAGTAAGTTGGCGCCTCCGTCCGATTTCCATCGCAGCAAGAATGCTTACCGCCTTTGCTTCTCCCAATCCATGAAAGGCTTGTAGTTCGCTACGACTCAACTTACCCAGCTTCTGGAGATTGTTATCTGCTTGTTGTAGAACGCGCCGGGCCAAGGATACCGCACTTTCCCGGTTACTACCTGAACCTAGCAGTATAGCTAGGAGTTCCGCATCGCTTAATTGATGTGCACCCCGCAGAATAAGCTTCTCGCGCGGACGATCTTCTTCAGCCCAGGCTGTAATGGCTATTTGTGATTCCGGATAAGTTGGTTGTTTAGAGAGAACAGACATAATCATGTTTTTGTGGTTCAAAAAGAGCGTACTCCGTACAGTATACATAAGCCCAACCCCCTCCGCGAACGAAGTGAGCCTATACCTATCGAAGTGTTTAGTCTGTTGTGATGACCGGGGTGAGAGTGGAAGAATACCCTGGCCGTTTCCATAAAGTTACGAAATTTGTGGTGGCTTAGGTTATCTTCGCCCTTTACTTATGGCAGCATTTGGATTTCAACGCGGCGAACGGCTCAAGAGCAGGAAAGAGATTGAGCGTTTATTCAAACCAGGGAGTCAGGCTTGTACGCAGTACCCTTTAAGATTGGTATGGCGGCCTATGGAGAATCGTAGAAGCGCCTATCCTGTACAGATGACGGTGAGTGTGTCGAAGAAACGCTTCAAACATGCTGTAGATCGCAACCGAGTAAAAAGACTAATACGGGAGGCCTACCGGCTCAATAAACCAGCATTATATGAGCAATTTCCGGAGGAGGCTGACCAGCTTGCCTGGATGATCATTTTCATCGGCAAAGAACTCCCAGAGTATAAGCGTGTTGATAAAGCGATGAAGAAGTTGTTGCGGAAATTTTTCCGACAGTACCAACCTGCATCAACCAACGATTGAGCCTGATTCGCCCTCTATATAGTTGAATTGAGATTTGGGCCAACCACTTGATGGAATACTGTTTTGGTCCCAGGTTTTGGTAGAAGGGATAAGAACCTAAACTTTCTTTCTACCCTATACCTTCTACTTTATACCTTATATCATCAAACCCGTACTTATGCGACTCTTCTACCTGCTGCTTGTTCTTTTTTTAGCCAATACCATCTCGGCCCAGCGGGTCTTGCTGATCGAAAAGCTGAATAGTGCCCAGACTACCAAGCTCTACACGGGTAGTTATATCCAGTACCGGGTAGTAGGGGATGACAGCTGGTACAGCGATAAAATTTATGACCTCCGAGATGATATCCAGGCGATTGTCTTTCCGGACCGCTATGTTCCGGTGGCAGATATTGAGATGATGCGCCAGCGCAAACCTGCAGCCCGTGCTTTTGGGTTGATGCTAGTTACCTTCGGCTTGTCGTGGTCGGGCTTTGCAGCGATTGGTACGGCGACTGATGGTGACCCCAACACCAACTACCGATGGAGTGACGCGGCCGTTACCGGAATATCGGTGGGTACAGGGATGTTACTGCCCGCTCTGTTCGGCACAAAACGTATGCGTTTCGGCGAAGGCCGAAGACTCCGGTTGCGTATTCTGGATATCAGTTTTTAAAGCTGAGCTGAAGTTCGATTCCTTGGCTATCTTTACGCCAGATCAAACGAACAGCTGATGACCCTTCGGGATTTCTTTGAGGCAGCCTCTGCGCAGCCCATCTACATTGTCTTCTACTTTGTAATGATTGTGGTGGTGGCCTTGCTTACCGGCTGGCTAGCGAAAGGAGAAGGGGAAGATAGCCCCTGGAAATATCTGTACTCTGCACTATTGTACTTGGTATGTGTGCCGGGTATCTTGGCCATCGGCCTGGGTATCTACCTGTTCTTGTTTGAACGTCGCAGCATTTTTGATATGAATATGTTGCTGGAGGTAGTGCCAGTAATCAGCATGATTGCTACCATTCTGATTATTCGTAAAAACGTCAATGTCGATAAAATCCCGGGCTTTGATAAGCTGTCGGGCTTAGTCATGATGATATCTGCTGCCTTGGCCATTATGTGGTTTGTAGATCGGGTACGCATTGTCATCTTTAGTGCTATGCCGATTCAGTACCTCCTCATGATTTTTGTAGGATTGCTATTGTTGATTCGCATTGGCTGGTCTCGCCTGATAAAGTCGTAGGTTATATGAGCAAACAAGCTGAAAAGAAAAATGCGGCCTTGAAGGCTGTTGAATATGTGAAATCTGGTATGACACTAGGTTTAGGTACAGGTAGTACTGCCTATTTTGCCATCGAAGCCATCGGTGAGCAATGGCAGGCAGGAACCCTTACAGATATTCGAGCTATCCCAACCTCAGAGGCTACCGCTCGTCAGGCCGAGGGATACGGGATCCCGCTTCTTAAATTGGCTGATGTAGATCGTATTGATCTGACTATCGATGGGGCGGATGAGTTTGATCCTCAACTTCGACTGATTAAAGGTGGGGGAGGAGCGCTATTTCGCGAAAAACTCGTAGCTTTCGCATCGGATACCATGTTGGTTATTTC
The DNA here is from genome assembly GCA_913057725.1 of uncultured Lewinella sp. Lineage (GTDB taxonomy): Bacteria > Bacteroidota > Bacteroidia > Chitinophagales > Saprospiraceae > Lewinella. The sequence goes on along the minus strand of CAJXOS010000012.1, from coordinate 67,096 downwards.
TGATGGATCAAAGGAAGTAGCGCAACTTGGAGCTTTCCCATTGCCGTTAGAGGTGTTACCTAAAGCAGTGCGTTTGGTTCAGCGCGTGCTCAATGAAAAAGGCTACTATGCACCTCAATTGCGAATGACGGCAGATAACGAGCCATTCTTAACTGACAATCAAAACTATATTTTGGACTGTGCCCTGGGGCAAATTCCAAATCCAGATGAATTAGATCTGGAGCTACACCTTATTCCCGGTATCGTGGAAACTGGTCTATTCCTTGGACTAGCGACCAAAGTGATTATGGGTAAGGGGGATGAGGTAGTAGAGATAGGATAAGATTGTAACCTATTTTGAATATACCACCTATCAATGGAGCGCACAAGGAAGCTTGTGGCGCAAACTCGCTATTGGGGGCTACTATTATTGTGGCTTCTATTGAGTGTTGCTACGAGCGCACAAAATGATAGTATTCAGCAACAGCTGAGTTTTACTGGAGATTTTCGTTTTAGAATTGAGCATGACTGGAATTCGCGGAACGCAGAAGGCAGTTTGCGCACTGATCGAAGTCGACTTCGATACCGTTTTCGATTGGGAATGAATTTTGTCTTGGACGAACATTCCGCATTTGGCGGACGCCTAAGAACTGGAAATATCAATGACCAACAAGGGCCCCATCTTACCCTTGGTGGCGGTAATGGTGAGTTTGGCCTGGACCAAATTGGCCTCGAGAAAATCTACTATCAATACCAGGGAAAGAACCTAGTCGGCTGGATTGGGAAGAACTCCATTAACCTAAGGAAGGAACACGAGCTCTTCTGGAATGACAACGTTTTTCCGGAAGGAATGGCGCTGCGTTATCAGGTTCCATACGGTGAGGAGAAGGCGATCAATAGTCTGGAATTCAATTTGGCGCACTTCATTATTCGCTCGAATAACCAAACTTTTGATAAGGATGCTTATCTACAGATGCTCCAGCTGCACAGCAAACACATGAGGGGCAAGTTGGAGCTTTTTCCGGCGCTATTCCGCTTTCGGAATATTGATAATCTGCCGGATCGTCAAGGCCGATTTCAGCTAGACTACAGTATCCTTCATTTGGCAGGCAAGGTGAACTTGCTGGCCAAGCCGCAGCTTAGTATTGCGGCGGAGTACTACGCCAATTTTGAAGACTATCGCCAAAATGATTCTATCCCGCAGCAGCTCCAGTCAGAGACGAATGGATGGGTAATTACCGCAAAGCTAGGCCAGTTAAAGCGCCAGGGCGATTGGCAGCTGAACCTCTACTATGCACATTTAGCCAAGTATTCCATTGTTGACTATTTTGCTCAAAATGATTGGGCACGTTGGGACTATTCCAATGTAGGTGCATTCGGATCACGCTTGTCCAATTTCAAAGGGGTGGAGATTCGAATCGGCTACGCGCTTAAAGAGAAGTTCAACCTTGTACTTAGGACCTATTTCGTAGAACAGTTGGTACCAGAAGGAACATTCCTGGAAAACGGTAGCCGAATCAGACTTGACATGAATATTGGGTTTTAGGCGGCATACCATTGCCAAACTTCTACTACAGTCATATACAGTGGCATGCCAAGGGTAATATTGAATGGGAAGGTGATGGCCAGGGCCATCGGTAAATACAAACTGGGGTTCGCATCCGGTGCTGCTATTCGCATCGCAGCTGGTACGGCAATGTAAGAGGCACTGGCCGCGAGAATAGACAATAGGAATCGATCTCCTGTACTATCCATAAACAAGCCGCTTAGGATTGCCACTGCACAGCCATTGAAAGTAGGTACTAGAATGGCAAATACGAATGGGAAGCCCCCCTTGTCTAGTAAGGCCGTGATTTTACGCCCGGCGGTGATGCCCATATCGAGTAAGAACACAGCTAGGAAACCTTTGAAGATATCCGTGGTGAAGGGCTCGATACCTTGAGCTTGTTCTTCTGATTCTAGGTAGCCAATCACTAGGCTACCTAGAATCAGAAGAACACTGCCGTTGGTGAGGGAATGTCGTACCAAGGTGCCCAATTGTAGTTTTTCGTTTCGCTGAGGCCGGAAGAGAGCCATTAATAGCACTCCGATGATAATCGACGGGGCCTCCATCAGTGCCATCACTGCAACCATGTGCCCTCCAAATGAGATTTGCTCCATCTCGAGGAAAGAAATGGCCGTTACGAATGTCACCGCACTAACAGAACCATAGGAGGCGGCGATCGCACCGGCATTCGATACGTTGAACTTGCGGCGCAGGATAAAAAAAGTGTAGAGCGGTACCGTTAAGGCGAGTAGTATTCCAGCAAAGAGGGCCCAAAAAATCTCCGGGGCAAAATCACTGTGTGAGAGCTCTTGCCCCCCTTTGAAACCGATGGAGAAGAGCAGGTACAAAGAGATGAACTTGGCGGAACTTGGCGGAATCTCTAAGTCACTCTTCAGTCGAACGGCGAGGATCCCGAAAATGAAGAATAAGAGTGCAGGATTGGTAAGATTGTCGATCAGAAAATGTAAGTCCATATAGTAGTAGTTTGCCGGGCAGGCATAGCTTGCCCACAGCTAAGCAAACAGGCTTAGCAGCAAGGAAATGAATTCGTCTAAGTTTAGATTAAGGTTGGCCGCCTATTGAGCACTTGCTCGGAAAAACAGCAAGCAGCTGATAATAAAACAAGCGGGTAGGATCTGTGCTTGGAACATACGGCCCGTACTATTGTCAAGGCTAATCCAAGTAGCACAGATCAAAACAAATAGCAGGGCTGGAAGTAATTTGTGGAACGAAACAATATTTGATTTGCGCTCCGTGGTGTTGGGTGGAGTGGTTGTCTCCTTAGCGAGCAGTTTTTGACTGCTACGGAAATCAGTCTTGTTAATCATTTGGTCGCTTTATTTGGCTGGCGCAAAGGTGTGACCAATTTTTCATAAACTTTTATATAAGTTTTTCATAAACTTTTATATAAGTTTTTAATAAAATGCATAAGCGATTCTTATGGCTAAGAAGGGCTCATTCGCTCCATAAGTGGTGTGCGATAGGCCTTGCCAATAGCCAACCAATCTTTGCCAATTTTGACCCGATTGCCTTCTAGTGCTTCCAGGTGGCGAAAGTTGATCAGGTGCGATTTGTGGATTTGAAGAAAGTCCTTGGCGGGGAGCCGTTGGAGGAATTGTCCGAGCGTTTGTAAGCTCAGTAGCGTCTCTTCTGGAAGGTGAATTTTGATATAGTTGCCGTAAGCTGAAACGTAGCGAATATCTTCCAGCATGACCTTGATCATTTGCCGCTCGACTTTTACGAAAAGGTGCTCAATGCTGGGAGGTGCTGCAGGAGCGGTGGTCACAACAGTAGGTGCAGGCTGCTGGTTGCCTTCTACTTTTTGCACAGCCTGTAAGAAGCGCTCCAGGGAAAAGGGTTTAAGAAGGTAATCGGTAACGGAAAGTTCAAAGCCCTCCAACGCATATTCCCGGTAGGCAGTAGTAAGAATGACTTTTGGCCGTTTTGTGAGGCTACGCAATAGGCTCAAACCACTTAGCTTCGGCATGTTGATATCCAAGAAAAGTAGGTCAACTTCCTCTTTGCGCAACACATCCATGACCTCAAATGCATCTTTGCAGGTGCCAACCAGCTCCAGGTGTGGAATTTGCTCGATATACCCGACCACGATTTGGCGGGCGATAGGCTCATCATCAGCAACGAGGCAACGGATGCTCATACGATTAAGAGGTTGTTAGTGGGTCAAGTTGTAATTCTAAAAATATACGAAAACTGGTGTCTTCATTTTGGATTCCCAGCTGGTAACGTTTGGGGTAAAGCAAATCGAGGCGTTTGCGCACGTTGGCGAGGCCAATGCCGCTAGTATTCTGCTGGCGTGGGCTTTCCTTTATTTGATCATCCTTGCTATTGTAGCAGCTGAATTGTAGTACCGTTTCTCGAATACTCAGCTTGATCTTTATTTGCGGTAGCTGATCTCCCGATGCTCCAAAATGCTTGAAGGCATTCTCTAGAAACACAATGAGCAGCATGGGAGCGATGCGCTGCTGATCGATTTCTCCTTCTATGTCGAGATCGATGAGTGTTCGCTCTTCCAGGCGCAGCTTTTCCAGGGTAATGTAGTTCTGGATATACTGTACTTCGTTGCTGAGGGGCACCCACTGCGATTGGGTGTCATACAAGCCGTAGCGGAGCAGGTCCGAGAGCTTTAGCATGAGGTCAGGGAGCTTATCAGATTTCGTGACAGCTAGCCCGTAGAGGTTGTTGAGTGTGTTAAAGAGGAAGTGAGGATTGAGTTGTCCTTTTAATAGTTGTAGCTCCGCCTCTTGGCTTTTATTAGTGGCAATGATGCTATCCCTGGCTATGCGTATTGCGATTCCACTAATCGTCGAAATAGCGAGGGTGCCAAATATGTTTGTGGTCCCACCAATATGGAAATCAGTAGTGTTGAGGGGTTCACCACCGGTGGCATAAATGAAGATATTGGTAATGCTCACCAGAATGAGCGGACCAGCAACAGAAAATACGCTCAAGTTCCACAAATAGCAGAACGTACCCCAGAAATAATACCGTTTGCGCCACAGCGGCAGTATCAGGTAGTTTGTAATATAGATCGGTACGGCAATAAGGATACATAGGCCCAGTATTACACCGTAGACTTCAGCGGCCGTGGTTTCTTCATCTAACTGTACAGTAAGCTTAATGAGGGTGAACAACAGGACCCAAACCAGGATGTTTTGCCACATCCTGCTTTGCAAAAACTTATTACGCCAGCCTGCTAATCTTTGTCTCCAGCCTGCCATGAAACTGTAATTTCTTATTTAGTAAGGCAGAAAAATTAGCTTGCCGACTTTGATTTTCAAATGCTGAGCCAAACGGTTCATTTTAAGTGGGATCAGTAATTGAAAATCGACAGAAAAGTGGGTAAGTAATTTTTCAAGTGGTACTTAATGTTGCGACTAATGTACAGTCTACGCTCCATTTGTGCCGTGTCGACTGATAAAAATGACTAGATGGCTGATGAACGACTCTGAATAAATGATCACCGTCCAAAAAGTGGTTTAAAGGGCCAATTTGATCATTCGTCTGCTTTTGGCCTTAGCTCGCCCCATTCTAGGGCGGATTCGCGGATTTTATTTTGTGAAAGACTTTAGTTTAGAGAGCTTTGAAACAGCACGAAAATGTAGAGTGATTTTATTTTTCAAAATAGTTGACTAAACGTTTCACTTTAAGTGTGTTAACTATTTTGAAAAACTTAGAAAAAATCGCCCCTCATTTTCTGCGCAATAACTAAGTAAGCAAAACGATTATTAACAATCCTTATTCATAGTATGGAACTCGTAATCAAAGACCTCTCCAAAACCTACGCAAACGGCGTAAAGGCACTTGATGAAGTAAGCCTCACTATTCCAAAAGGTATGTATGGCCTTTTAGGACCAAACGGTGCAGGTAAATCAACCTTAATGCGTACGATTGCTACTTTACAAGAACCTGATGCCGGAAGTATCATGCTGAACGATCTTGATGTGCTGAAACAAAAGCACGAATTGCGCAAGGTGTTAGGCTACCTTCCCCAGGAATTTGGTGTCTACCCACGTGTAAGTGCTCAAGATCTTCTGAACCATATGGCCGTCCTTAAAGGCGTAACCAATGGTGGCGAGCGCAAAGAGTTGGTCAATGCGCTGCTCGAACGCGTAAACTTATACGAGCAAAGAAAGAAGGCTGTAAGTAGTTTCTCCGGAGGTATGCGTCAGCGTTTCGGTATTGCTCAGGCGCTGATTGGCAACCCACAGCTCATTATTGTGGATGAACCGACTGCAGGCCTGGACCCCGGCGAGCGTAACCGTTTCTACAACTTGCTGGCAGAAATTGGTGAAAATGTAATCGTTATCCTTTCTACCCACATTGTAGATGACGTAAAAGAGCTGTGCTCTAATATGGCCATTATCCACCATGGTAAAGTACTGTACAATGGTACGCCGCAAGCAGCAATGGCCAACTTAGAAGGTAAGATTTGGGAAAAGCAGATCACGAAAGCAGAATGGGAACGCTATGATCGCGAGTTCCAACTCATTTCTACCAAGCTAGTGGCGGGACAACCGCTTATTCACGTAAGCAGTGAAACAGATCCGGGCGATGGCTTTGCCAGTGTCAGTGCTGATCTGGAAGATGTTTTCTTTTCACAAGTCATGCACTAAAACCCGGCCATCATGTTTAAAGAGTTTTTTCAATTTGAACTACGCACCCGGCTTCGACAGCCAATGGTGTACATCTTTATCATTGTCAACTTCTTGCTCATTTATGGGGCATCGGTTTCTGATAGCATCCAGGTGGGCCAGGACTTAGGCAATGTTAATGTCAATTCACCCTTCGCGATCATGTTTTACCCGGCCATGATGACCTTCATCGGCTTACTCATGGTCACGGCATTTATGAATACTTCCGCCCTGCGGGACTACAGCGTCAAGTACGATCAGATCCTCTTCTCTACTCCGCTGAGCAAGTGGGGCTATCTCGGTGGGCGCTTCTTTGGCGCTACTGTAGCAGCTACGATCCCGGCACTGGGTATTTATCTCGCCATTTTTCTAGCGAGCTTAAGCAGCTGGTGGGTCGATGCCGATCAGGTAGGACCGTTCTATTTGGGGGCCTATGTCAATAGTTTCTTGCTCTTGGTACTACCCAATACGCTCTTTATTGGAGCGATTATTTTTGCGCTAGCGGCACTGTTTCGTTCAAGCGTAATTTCCTTCCTGGGAGCTATCGTTCTTCTGGTTGGCTATGGCGTAACGGGGAGCTTAATGTCAGACTTGGATAATGAAATGCTAGTCAAGCTAGCGGACCCACTGGCTATCAATACGCTGACGCTGGAAACCAAGTACTGGACAATGGATGATAAGAATACCCTGTGGTTAGGATTCAGTGGAGCCTTGCTCCTCAACCGCTTGATCTGGATTGGGGTATCTCTGCTGATCTTTGCTCTCACGTATTGGCGATTTTCCTTCACGCGTCGCAAAGAACGTAAGAAGGGCAAGACGAGTACTACGGAAGCTTCGCCGCGCTTTGCTATCGGTAAAGCGATCGCCCTACCTAAAGTAACCGTCAATGACGGAATCGGTACGGCTGTCAGTCAACTGTGGCATCAGACGAAGGTGGAATTCATGGGTATTGCCAAGAGTACGGCCTTCATCGTGATTTTGATTGCTGGTGGCCTGAACATGGGCTTTGGAATACAATTCGTCGACCAGTGGTTTGGTACTGGTAACCACCCCGTCACTTACCTGATGGTAGACGCCATTAGAGGTACCTTGTACTTGTTTCTTTTCGGTATCATCATGTACTATAGTGGTGTTATCGTCTGGAAAGAGCGCGATGCCAAGATGGACGAGTTCTATGATGCCTCTCCATTTCCTAATTGGGTGCCGATGGTAGCGAAGTTTGTGGCCCTTCTGGGAATGGTAGCTACTATTTTGGTGCTAGGTATGTTCATTGGCGTTGCAACTCAAGCGGCTAAAGGATACACAAACTTCGAATGGGGAGTATACCTGCGTGAATTCTTGGTATACGACCTAAGCGGCTTTGCCTTGTACATCATGTTGGCCTTGCTTGTTCAAGCTTTGGTCAACAACAAATACTTGGGTTACCTAGTCTTTTTGGTTGTTGTGGCGGCCAATGCCTTCATTTGGTCTCCTCTAGATGTCAGTTCAAATCTAGCGATCCTGGGAGGAACACCATCTTACACCTACTCAGATATGAATGCCTGGGGACCATTTGAAAATGGCCTACACTGGTTCATTTTGTACTGGCTGGCCTTTACCGCTTTGTTAGGGGTAGCTACTGCCTTGTATTGGGTGCGTGGTAAGGCCAATACTTTTGCACAACGACGTGGTATTGCCCGCTTGCGTATCGATCGCCCTACGGTGGTTTTGAGCGCTGGGGTAGGAGCAGCCTGGCTACTCATTGGTGGCTTCTTATATTATCAGACGAAGGTCGTAAATACGATTACACCTGGTGATGTGCTGGATGAACGCCGCGCTAAGTATGAGCAGGACTACAAGCAGTATCAAGGTACCCCTCAGCCACGGATTGTATCTGTTGACTACGAGATTGAAATCTTCCCAGCGGAAAGAGACTTCCTGACCAAGGCCAGCATGTGGGTCGTCAATAAGCACAATGTAGCTTTAGACAGTATTCACCTCAGTTTACCTTCCGATTTCAAGGCGACAACGAGCATTCCTGGGAGTGAGTTAGTGTGGAACGATACTACCTTGCGTTACCAGATTTATTCGCTGTCTACGCCTTTAGCACCAGGCGATAGCCTGCAGATTGAAGTGGAATCCAACTACGTAAGTACTGGTATTGAGAATGAGGTATCTAACTTACGAGTAGTCCCTAATGGTACTTTCGTTAGCAATGGAGATTTTATGCCTACGTTCGGTTATGATGCCGGGCGTGAACTCAGCAGCCGCGATGATCGTCGCGACCAAGAGTTGCCGAAGCGTCCGCGCATGCCAGAACTGACGCATGATTGTAGCAAAACTTGCTCCAATACCTATATCTCTAGTGATTCGGATTGGGTAGATGTACGTTCCGTGATCAGTACTAGTGCCGATCAGGTGGCGATAGCACCAGGCTCACTGCTCCGAGAGTGGGAAGAAGATGGTCGTCGCTACTATGAATATGCACTGGACCACAAATCGCTGAATTTCTACAGCTTTATCTCAGCAGCTTATGAGATTGAACGGGACACCTGGCAAGGACCTTCCGGTGAAGAGGTAGATGTAGAGATTTACTACCACCCAGGCCACGAGTACAACATTGATAAGATGGTGAAGTCGGTGAAGCACTCCTTGAGTTACTGCTCGGCTAACTTCGGTCCATATCCGCATACCCAAGCGCGCATTATCGAGTTTCCACGTTACGCCAGCTTTGCTCAGGCGTTCCCTGGCACAATGCCTTATTCTGAGAGTATCGGTTTTATGGCAGACCTACGCGAAGAGGATGCTATCGATGGCGTCTACTATGTAGTTGCGCACGAGATGGCGCACCAGTGGTGGGCACACCAGGTGATTGGTGCATTGGCGCAAGGGGCTACAATGATGTCGGAATCTTTTGCTCAGTATAGCGCTTTAATGGTCATGGAAGAAGCTTACGGAAAAGACAAGATGAAGCAGTTCTTGAAGTACGAAATGGATCGCTATTTACGCGGCCGTAGTGGCGAGCGTGAAGGTGAGCAGCCTTTGTTGTACAATGAGAATCAGCCTTATATCCACTATCGTAAAGGAAGTGTGGTTATGTATGCTCTTCGAGAGTACATTGGAGAGGATAGCTTAAATGCAGCACTTAAAAACTATGTAGATGCGGTAGCATATCAGGAGGCACCTTATACGACCTCGCTGGAATGTATCGAGTTTATCAAGGCGGCAACGCCAGATAGCCTTCTGTATCTCGTAGAAGATATGTTTGAAACCATCACCCTATACAGCAACCGAACAACGGAGGCGTCTTATAAAGAGCTACCGGATGGTCGTTATGAGGTGAACGTGACGGTGGAAGTGAATAAGTTCCGAGCGGACTCCGTTGGTCATGAAACTCCATTAGAATTTAATGACTGGATCGAAGTCGGTGTTTTGGCAGAAGCCGAAGAAGGCAAGCAGAACAATCGATTGTTGACGGTAGAAAAGCACCGGATCAATGGCCCTACTGCCAGCTTCACTATGATTGTAGATGAAGAGCCGTTGGAGGCTGGTATTGACCCTAATTATCTACTGATCGATCGCTTCCCGGATGACAACGTCAAAAAGCTAAACCGAATAGAAGAATAAATCTATCGCTGAGAGCTGACTAAAGTATAAAGGTGAGTAATCAAGAAAGCCAGGTGCCCATTACGGGGGCCTGGCTTCTTTTTTCTTAGCGTAAAGGATGTAGAATGTTTTGCTTCTATTCACCTACGATAGGGATGGGTAACCGAAGTCGTTCCCATTCCATCACTATGGCGTTGCGGCCGAGTGTGAACTCCAAGGTTTCGGTTGTGTCTTCTTGCATGAAGGCTTGAGTTTGTACTCGAAGAACGTCTTTGTCGGCATTATACTCATAAGCTCCCCACTGATCAGCTTCTGCATTAAAGATCACCTCCCAGCCTTCAGCAGAGGGTACCGTGAACAAACCATAGGTGCCGGCTGGTAGCTCAGAACCACCAATGGTAATGGCTTGGTCAAAGGTTACTTTGGTGGCTTCGTTGGCACCAGTGCGCCATACTTCGCCGTAAGGCACCAGAGAGTTCCAGATGGCACGCCCTTTTACGGAAGGACTGCCATAATTAACTACAATGTTGACCCCGTTTAGCTCCCCTTTCATTTCCTTGCGTGGGCTGGCTAGCTCGGCTTCAACTACGGTGGTAGTGAATTCCGGTAGAGGCTCGGTTGAAGCTAGGAATTGTTGTCTGTCAGCACTCTCCTCATTAGTTTCTTCAGCAGCAGGTGTACAGGCGGCAATGAGTAGTAAGAGAACAAAAGACCAGGCAAAAATCGGATGATGCATATTGGTGTTGTTATTTGTGGGCAAATGTACGCTTAAGATGCTAACAAGCCCACGACAATAGTGGTTGAAACGAATAGTGCTTGATAAAAACAAAAGACTTTCTCTTCAAACTGATCGGAGTGATAATTTATTCTTGTAAGCGCTTAAACATCCACCTTGCCTCTTTGCGAACATCCTCACTTTCGTCATTTAGGCGTCTTTCAATGACCGGTTTTGCTATCTCCTGATCGCGATGATATAGATGCTGTATAACACGCATGCGAACCTTGCTGTCTGGGTGTTCTTCCAAATTGAGAACAAGAGGAAGACTGAGCGAATCCTGAAATTGAGACATTGCTCGAAATGCGAAACCTCGAATATTCTGCATGAGACTTTCTTCTAGAATAGGTGTGCGGGCGGGGACTAAGGGCTGATCGTTCTTTGGATCAAATATCTTGGCTATGGCTTGGAACGCCACGGTGTTTGATGTGTACTTTGAAAGTCCCTTGATGCCATTAACGATACGTTGATATTGCCCTGAATTTTCGACCAGCATACGTAAATAAGGAATGGCTCGCTCAGATGGATTCCTGACTAAGGCTTCCTGCTCGTATCTGGAAGCTATTCCTGTGGTAGTAATGGTCGACCATAAGTCGGCGAGGTGCTGTTCTAAGCGCAGCGAATCAAATGGAATAACAACAATTGATTGGCTACAATTCAACACTTTTCCAGGCCCTCTAATAATCTTATCAATTACGGCCTTCTTACGAATCTCAAAACGATAAGTGCCCGGCGAGTTGATCGCTACCCAGTCTTCTAACCACAAAACGTACTCCAAGCTGTCTGTGCTTCCGATTTCCTGCAAACCGACATACTTACTGTAAGAGACAATCTGAGATTCGATCGCAACACGGTGTTCAAGTAGGTTCCCCTGCTCATCGAAGCAATCTACCTCAAAAGTCTCGTCTCTACCAATGTCGTTCCAATAGGTGCCTATGGGGTCGTAGTATACGTCGATAGGCCGCTTTCCCTGGTTCCGTACATAGTATTTTACGGGAAGGGGTTGACCAATCATTATGGTGTCAGTAGGGAGATCAATAGTGCAGTAAAGTTGATCGAGTTGAGCGATGAGAAAACTGGTGGACAGTAATTGCACTAAGGTTGTTATGGCAATTGTCTTCATAACACTAAAAGAGATTGAGCTGCATATTTAACTAAGGGACTGAACATCTATGGTTTAACATAAAAAAAATATAACGAGAAGGGGTCGTAAATTCATGTGATCCGCGCGCTTTTTAGTACATTTACGCTGCGTGTAAACGCTAAAAACCCTTACAAATCTGGGCGGTCACCGCCAATAACTCTCCTTTACATTCCGATGCTTGCAAGCGCGGGTGCATTGCTGCACTTGTGTAAGTATATCCTTAGTAACGACCTACCGTAACAAGACGATTACGATTCTCTTGAATTGTATACTGGATTAGTGCATTTCCAGTGACTTAGACTAATAAGTTCGTCCTATGTTCGGTAAAACCATTGAACACTATGTATCGGATGACTACTCGTACCCTTAGTCTTCTTACTCTTTCTGTTTTTCTTCCGTATTTATTAAGCGCGCAAATGATTTGGCCTGGCGATATCAACAACAATGGTATCGTAAATGGTGTAGACTTCCTCTATTGGGGAGTAGCGAATCGATCTGCGGGCCCCGATCGACCAGATGGGGATACTACTTGGGAAGAACAAGCTATGGGCAACCCCTGGGCAGAGCAATTTCCAGAAAGCACCAATTATGCTTACGGTGATGCTAACGGTAATGGCCGAATCGATGCCAATGATGCCGATGTGCTAAGTCAAAATTTTGGTTTGGTTCACGGAACTCTTGATCCCGATGCCTTTCAAGGGCCAGCTCCCGGAAGTCTGTTTGATAGGCCAGAGATGAACTTCATTCCCAGTGATGAAGCAGTGGCATCTGATCAATCAGTACAGGTGATTATGTCCTTAGGAGAGGAAAGTCGCTTTTCCGAATTTTATGGACTGACCTTTAAGTTAAATTATCACCCTGGTATCCTGCAAGCTGAAGACGGTTTATTAGCTAGTCTTTATTCCGATTCTTTTTTCAATCCTGAAAATGCTAACGTAGCTGCTTTTGTCCAGAACAATAGTGCTGCGGGTTCTGCAACTATAACCTTGGTTCGTACCAATCAAGAGGATGTTGCTGGCGGAGGTAAATTGGCTCGATTCATTCTGAATTTCGCTGACCTAACTGTGCCTAACACTCCAAGTCAGCTCAACTTTACGATTAGCGATGTCATGGCTATCGATAGTGAGATGAATAGTGTGCTTATCGCTTCTTCCACTTTTGGTTTCACTGCTCTGGGTGCTTCTACTGGTGGATGTCCAAATACCATAAGCCCAGTTTGTGGCAGCGACGGTGTAACCTATCTGAATTCTTGCTATGCCGAGGCAGCTGGTGTTTATGATTATACGCCGGGTACTTGCTTTGATGATAGCTGTATCGATCCTACAGAGATTGACCCTAATGCAAACTGCCCAGCTGTCTATGAGCCGGTTTGTGGCTGTAATGACGTGACCTATCCTAACCAATGTGCAGCTGATGCAGCTGGTGTACAGAGCACCGTTCCTGGTCCCTGTGCTGATAACGACTGTTATGATCCACAGTACGTGGTAACCAGCGCAGGTACTTCTGTTGATACAGGTACGGGTGTGATTACAGTTGACTGCCCAACTGCCTACGATCCTGTATGTGGCTGTAATGGTGTTACCTACGCCAATGCTTGTATGGCCGAGGCTGCTGGTATTACGCTATATACTCCGGGTACATGTGAGAGTTCTTGTATCGATCCTTTTGAAATCGATCCTGATGCTGTTTGCCCATTGAACTACGATCCTGTATGTGGTTGTAATGGCGTAACCTACCCGAATGCCTGCCGCGCGGATGCAGCGGGGGTAACCAGTTATACCAGTGGCCCATGTAGTGGCACTTCAGCTTGGTGTGAAGAAGCTATTCCGATCCAATGTGGCGACTTCTTGCCGTATGAGACAACGGTAGGAGCAGGCAATAACATCTTGCAATATCCTGGTTGTACAAATACCACCTTCCTTGGTCCAGATCGAGTGTATGTTATTGAGAAGCAAACGGTGGGTGATTTACAAATAGGTCTGGAGATTTTAACTCCAGGAATGGACTTAGATCTATTCTTATTAGCTGATAACTGTAGCCAACTAACCTGTTTGGCTAAGAGTACGACTAGTAACAACAACACTAATAATGAAGGTATCGTCCTTGAAGATGCCCCTATCGGCACTTATTATATTGTTGTAGACGGACAATATGCACAATCTGAAGGAGCATTCCGACTGGAAGTAAGCTGTGGTTATCTCTACTGTGGGGATGCCGTCCAGTTACAATGTGGCGAAGTTTATTGGGGTACCAACTTATACGGTAATGATGATGTGTCTCTATATGGCTGTGACGGGAACGTCCTTAATGTGGAGAACAATGGCCCCGAAATAGTACACACTTTCACTACTACGGAGGATGGACCAGTAACCATCTCTATGGGCGGCCTGGAAGCGAACTTGGAACTTTTCCTCCTTCGTTCTTGTGATCGTGGTGATTGTATTGAGTACAGTCAGAACTCTGGTACAACAAATGAGTATATCAACGAGTATTTACCTGCGGGTACTTACTACGTAGTAGTTGACGGTTTCAATGGCGCTGTAAGCGGCTATGATTTATTAGTTGAATGTACGAGCGAATGCGATTTTGAGTTGGCTGACCTATCCGCAACTTCAAGTAGTTGTGGGCAGAGTACAGGTTCCATCCATATCGCTTCAAGTGGCGGTACGCCTAACTATTTGGTGACCTATAGCGGACCGATCAGTGGAAGCTTTACCACTAGTAGTAACTCATGTACGATCTACTATTTGCCTCCGGGTACATACACCATCACCAAGACCGATTCTCAGGGCTGTACGATTACAGGAACCGTGACGATCTTAGGTGGAGGTAACCTCTCGGCTACACTCACGCCTAATGATGCGATATGCATGACCGAAGGTTCCATCGATGTATCGATCCACAACGGTCAAGCACCATATCAGATATATGTAAATGGTCCTACTTCTGGTAATTTGACTGCGAATACAGACAATTTTAACCTAGGTAGTCTTGATCCAGGTGATTATACCATTCACATTACCGACGCTAATGGTTGTTCCATTTCACAGCAGGTGACGATCAACCACAGTAGTGGAAACTTCACCTGGACGTACACTGTAACTCCTGCAGACTGCGGCGGATATGGTGCGATCCATGTGCAAACTTATAATGGTGATCCTCCTTACAACATTCTTGTGAGTGGCCCAGTAAGTGGTGGAGCAACTGCGTATGCAAGCAGTTTCAATATTATTAATCTACCAGGTGGTACCTATCAGGTTACTATCGAAGATGATAATTGGTGTCAGATAACCCGTACTATCGTTATACCGGATGGTAATTTGGATGTAAGCGCTACGCCTTATCCTGGTGTGTGCGGAGAAAATGGCAGTATTGGGGTGTCTGTCGGAAACGGAAGTGCACCTTATTTGATTAGTTGGTCTGGCCCACAAAGTGGATCCGTCAGTACTAGCAGCTCTAACTATACTATTCCAAACTTACCAGCTGGCTACTACACCATTACGGTAGAAGATGACAATGGCTGTACTGACTATGAAACGGTAACCCTCACTACTGGTGAAGGTGGCGGATTGAGTATTAATGTCATTCCATTACCTGGGGGCTGTAGCCAAAATGGAGCACTTTGGATAGACATTTACAGTGGTAGTCCAGATTACACGATTACCTGGACAGGCCCTGAAAGTGGTACCCTGACTACTAGCGATGATGGATTGGATATTGGCAATCTACCGTGCGGTACCTATTACGTAGTAATTACGGATAGCAATGGTTGTAGTGGTAGTCAGACCGTTGAAATTGGAGGCTGCGATGAGATTGATGTAGACCTCACACCAGAGAATGGTATATGCGGCCAACCAGGTTCTGTGTTAGTGACCATTAACGGTGGATCACCGACCTACGTGGTATCCTGG
Source organism: uncultured Lewinella sp. (assembly GCA_913057725.1). Classification (GTDB taxonomy): domain Bacteria; phylum Bacteroidota; class Bacteroidia; order Chitinophagales; family Saprospiraceae; genus Lewinella. The sequence goes on along the minus strand of CAJXOS010000012.1, from coordinate 51,504 downwards.
ACTGGTCCTCAAAGTGGCCAGACTTCGACAGCAACGAATGTGTTGAACATTCCAAACCTGCCAGCAGGAACCTACTCCGTACAAGTAACCGATGCCAATGGCTGTACAGATTACGCCGTAACGCAAGTGATCACTGCAGAGTCTAACTTGCAAATCACCACAAGCGTTTCTGAAGCGGTATGTGGTGCCGGTGGAACGATTGGAGTGAACCTAAGCGGCGGTGTCGGGCCGTACCAAATCAGCTGGACGGGACCTGAATCTGGAAGTATCACAACACCGAATCCTTCGACCACCATTGGTGATTTGACGGCTGGTGTTTATACTATTTACGCAGTAGATGCAAACGGTTGTTCAGCAACTGCTAGTGAAGAAATCCTCAACCTTGGCACTGATTTGGAGATCAGCCTGGTGGGCAATAATGGTATATGTACTGACTTCGGTAACATTGGTATCTACATCGCTAATGGCACGGCTCCATACCTCGTTTCTTGGAGCGGACCACTTAATGGCAGCGCTAGTACCAGTAGCAATGTGTATCAATTAGACAATACGCCAGCAGGTACCTATACAGTAGTAGTGACTGATGCGAATGGCTGTAGCACTTCTGGAACGGTTACCGTAAGTGTTGAGAATAACCTGATTGCTACCGTTTCCCCGATTGATGGGCTTTGTGGCAGCACGGGCACTATTATTGTGAATATTGCCGAAGGAAGTCCGAATTATACCATCAGTTGGACGGGGCCACAATCAGGCAGTGTTACGATAGTCGGTAATCAGTATGCTATTACTAGTTTGCCATCAGGTGCTTATACCGTTGTAATTACGGACAGCAACGGTTGTACGCGTACACTGACCACAGTGGTGAATAACAGCAATGGTGGTTTAGAGATAACAACGGCATTGATCTACAATATCTGTGGTCAGTACAACACAATCTGGGTGGATATTGTAGGTGGTACTCCTCCATACACAGTGACGTGGGTGGGTACAGAAACTGGCTCCGGTAGTACCAATACACAAGGATTTGAGATCATGGACCTACCTCCAGGTACCTACAAGGTAACGGTGGTTGATGTGAATGGCTGTATGGATATGGAGCAGGATATTATCATTTATCCTAGTCCAATAGATCTGTTTGACGCCACACCAATAAGTGGAATTTGTGGAGAAGATGGAAGTATCCAAATCAATATTGATGGTGGTACGGAACCATATGTTTTGAACTGGAACGGACCAGTGAGTGGTACTCAGACCTACGCTAACGGTGGTACCTATGTACTGGATGATCTGCCAGGTGGAACTTACGTTCTGACGCTTACAGATTCTAACGGTTGTACAGAGACAGAGACGGTGGTAGTGGATACCGGAAGTACGGTAGAGATCATTACTGCATTGATCTACAATGAGTGCGGCCAGTACAATACGATTTGGGTAGACATTGTGGGTGGTACACCACCTTATGTCATCACTTGGGTGGGGCCAGAGAATGGTTCTGCGACTACGACTACTCAAGGCTATGAAATAGAAGATCTGCCACCAGGTACTTATAAAGTGACCGTAGTAGATGCGAATGGCTGTATGGATATGGAACAGGATATTATTATCTATCCTTCACCAGTGGACATCTTCACTGCTACGCCTAACCCAGGTATCTGTGGTGATGATGGAAGCATTACGGTAGATATATTCGGCGGTACTGGACCTTATGTGCTCAACTGGACTGGTCCGACGAGTGGTTCACAGACGTACGCCACAAGTGGAACGTACCTATTAGACAACCTACCAGCTGGCACTTATACCCTGACTTTGACTGATGCCAACGGCTGTACAGAAATTGAAACAGTGACGGTGACGGTAAGTGGCAGTACTGTAGAAATAACTACGGCTCTGATCTATAATGAGTGTGGCCAATACAACACGATCTGGGTAGATATTATTGGTGGAACACCACCATATATCATCACTTGGACAGGAGGTGAGAATGGTTCGGCTACGACTACTACGCAGGGTTACGAGATTGAAGACCTACCGCCAGGTACTTACAAAGTGACTGTCATCGACGTGAATGGCTGTATGGATATGGAACAGGATATCATTATTTATCCTGCACCTATTAACCTATTTACAGCAACGCCGATCAATGCTACCTGCGCTGGCCCTGGAAGTATTGTTGTTAATGTCCTGGAAGGAACAGCTCCTTACAGTTTGACTTGGACCGGCCCACAAAATGGTAACACCAGTTTTGCTGGGGACACCTATACAATTACCAACCTACCTGCAGGCACCTACACGCTAACGCTTACAGATGTGAATGGCTGTGCAGAAGTAGAGGTTGTTACAGTCACAGAGGCAGAAGATGAGGTAGATCTGACGGCTACGGGCAACGTGGGTGATTGTATTTCTGATGGTTCTATCACTACACAGACCATCGGAGGTGATGGCTCTTACACCCTAGTATGGACGGGCCCTGAAAGTGGATCGACTACAATAATTGGCAATGCGCCTTATCAGATTCCTGACCTAATGCCAGGAACCTACACCATTACTGTAGATGATGGTAATGGCTGTGATGATATGGAGACCGTTGTCTTGCCAGATCCAGAGAGTGGCTTTGTGATTGGTGTCATTCCTTACCCTGGTTTCTGTGGTGATTTGGGTCAAATTGTCGTGAATATCGGCGGTGGAGATGCACCATATTTGGTAAGCTGGACTGGTCCGCAGTCGGGTAGCCTTACAACCAATAGTAGCAGCGTAACGATCCCAGATCTTGTGTCTGGAACTTATACCGTTACGGTAAGCAGTGGAGACTGTTCTGATACCGGTTCTACATCCTTGATGAATCAAGGCAACTCTTTGACGATTTCTGCGGATCCACAGGATGGAAACTGCCTTAACCCTGCAAGCTTTGTCTTGACCTTCGGTGGAGGTACTGGCCCGTACCTGTTAAGCTGGAATGGCCCAGTAAATGGCTCGGTGCAGGTTAATGGAAATAGCTATGTACTGAATGATGTGCCAACTGGGTTCTACAACTTTACCCTTACTGACGCTAATAACTGTAGCATAGCCACTATTGGTTCGGTTGGCAACAGCAGTATTGACATGGACTTGGTGGGTACTAATGGAATATGTGGTGACAATGCATCTATTACTGTTACAATCACAGGTGGTACGGCGCCATACAACATTAGCTGGTACGGCGAGGTAGAAGGATTTGTGACGACCAACAGTTCGGTCTATACTATAGAGCCTCTTCCTGGAAGTCCTTATATCATTACGGTAGTGGATGCCAATGGATGTACAGCCACCGACAACATTACGTTAGAAAGTGGCCCTACTGATTTTGAGGTGGTGCATAGTGTAAGCAATAATGGTTGTGGAGCACTGAATAACATCTGGATGGACTTCTTCAATGGAGTTGGTCCGTACACCGTTCAGTGGATTGGTCCAACCTCAGGTACTGTTACTACCAATAACCCTTACTACGACATTGAGAATGCAGCATCGGGCGTATACATCATCATTGTTACGGACGGCAACAACTGTGTGGATGTACAGTGGGTAGAGGTGATCAATATCCAGAATACGCTTCAGGTCAATTTTGTACCGTATGATGGATCTTGCGGTGGACCAGCAAGCATCGGTGTATACATCGATGGAGGAACACCTTGGTATACCATTGCCTGGAACCTAGGCAGTACACCTGAAGGTGAGGTCGATATCAACTCGAACCACTACACTATTGATGATTTGGAAGCCGGCACGTACTATGTGCGTGTAACGGATGCTGATGGCTGTCAGCAAACAGCGAATGTGACGGTGGCCACTCCGGATAATGTTCTGCAAGTAGATCCAACTGTGGTCGGGCCTGGTTGTAGCACCTTGGGGTCGATCGGATTACTCTTTGGCGAAGGCCAAGCACCTTTTGATATTACTTGGTCAGGAACAGCTTCTGGCTCTGCTACTTCAAATAACACGAGTTATGTCATCGGTGGACTAAACGGTGGTAACTACAGTGTGAACGTTACGGATGCGAATGGTTGTTCGAATACTTTGTATCTAATTGTTCCAGGATCTACTCCTGGCAACTTAGTAGCAGGTTTCACCTACACCATTGACGGACCTACCGTAACCTTTGAAAACCAGTCAAGCAATGGTTGGTACAACTGGCAGTTTGGTGACGGTGCCTCTTCTGGAGTTACTAACCCCGTTTATAACTATCTGCTGCCTGGTACGTACGAAGTATGTCTGACGGTGAGCGGAACCTGCGGTTCGGAAACGCACTGTGAGTTTATCACAATCACTGGGCAGAGTAATCAGGCTATCCTCGATATTGGTGAGACGGAAGGTGGTCCTAACGCCACGGTGCTAGTACCAGTGACTATTAACAATGTAGATGACTTAATATCTCTAGCGGGTACTATTGAGGTAATGAATGAGGAAGTTGCTATTATCACAGGTGTGACCAATGCAGCTATTGCACCACAGTACAATGTTTCGAACAATACCTTTAGCTACTACAACAATAGTGGTGATGGTATTGATATTGGTGGTGAAGTAACCTTGTTCTATCTGAATGTCCTACTCCTTGGCGATGCGGGCGAGAGCACTATTCTGAAGTTTATCCAGACGCCATTACCTGTGGAAGTGGGAGCAATTGTGGATGGTATTCCAGGAACAGTACCGTACAGCCTATCGATGGGCTCTGCTAGTATTGTTAATATGGCAGCGCTTAATGGCCAGCTCTCTACTTACTGGAGTGAAGGTATCATGGACGCAGCAGTAACGATTTCAGGACCTGGATATGAGGAGACGATGATGACGAACGAAAGCGGTGTCTACAACTTGCCTGACTTGAACCCAGGTATGGAATACACTGTGAGTGCTGAAAAGAATGCGGATGCGACTAATGGATTGTCTACCTATGCATTATTCATTGGTCAGCGCTTCTTGTTGGGTATGAACCCACCACAGATTACTTCACCATATCAGGTTATCGCCGGTGATGCTAACTGTAATGACGCATTTACCACGCTAGACTTGTTCTTGATTCAGCGCTTGATCATCGGAGCTCAGACAGAGTTTGACAATTGTCCTTCTTGGGTCTTTGTAACGGAAGGTCAGGATATGCCAGGCGATTTTGATGCCTACAATGTCTTCCCGTACGAGTCGACTAATACGATGATGCTAATGGAGGCAGAGACTGCCAACTTTGTGGGTGTGAAAGTAGGAGACATCCTAGGGCAAGCGAATCCAAGCAACTTTGGTGGCGAGGATGAAGGCCGGAATTTGGATCCACTACCGTTCGTAGCAGAAAACCCAGCTGTACAAGCTGGAGAAGAAGTGACCTTATACTTCCGTAGCGATGCCTTCCAGGATATGGTGAGCTACCAGTTCGGTGTGGAGTTCGCAACGGGCCAGTTGGAGTTCGTTGAATTCTTACCGGCAGAGGAAGAACCATTCCAGACCGTTGTTGCGGGTGATTCGGATGCTGCCAATGGTAAGCTACGCCTCAGTTGGTTCAGCTTGGATGGTAACGGCCACAGTGCGTCATCCGCTACACCATTATTTGGCTTGAAGTTCCGTGCGTTGAGTAACATCACAGATTGGAACGGTCTGGTGCGAGTTGATCCGAATGGCATGCTGCCAGAGGCATACAATAGCACCGATGATGCCTTTGAGCCAGAGCTGCAGTTTGGAGGAACAGTAACCAGCACGATCGATCAGACCGCTAAGGCCTTCCGATTGGATCAGAACAACCCGAATCCATTTGGTGGTAGAACAACGATTGATTTCTACTTGCCAGAAGCGGGTCTAACGATCTTCACAATTCGTGATGCTTACGGAAAACTGATCTGGCAGCAGCAGAAGGATTATGGTGCTGGTGAACAGCGCCTACGCCTAGACGAACTGACACTACCGGCAGGTGTATACTATTATACACTACAAGCCGGTAAACAGACAGCGACCCGCTCGATGGTAGTGGTGCGGCCATAACGAAAGTAACTGAAAGATAAGACGAGGCTCTTTTGCGAAATAAAGTGAAAGGGCCTCGTTTTAGTTAGAGAGGAGAACTAATATGATTGATTTTGTGGCTGGGAGGAAGTAAGGGGGCATACCGCCTTCGGCGGGCCCACCCTCGCCAAGACCGGGACATGACCATCACCGCCCAAGCGGATACTGGCATGGGATTCACACCCTCAGTAAGAACCATTTCCTACTAAGGCCATCATAATCCTATGTTGAGTAGAAAAACTGGGAAATGTGTCTCTGATGATTCCGCTGCGGAGCGCCCAAGCTAGCGAAGGAATAAAGCCTCTGAATATTAGCTTTTCTGTTTACTCAAAAACCAATATCGTCTTTTTTGTTTTTAAATTCAAGATTTTGCTACTATAATTTAGAAAATGCTTTCGGTATTTTTGTGTTATCGAATTGTTGATCATCCCAAAACTATGAAACTACACTTGCTGAAAGCAGGAGTTAACACCCGTCATTGGCGGTCTCTTTTCTTCCTCCTGTTCTTCCCCTTCCTTCTGAGTGCCCAGAGCCTGCAGCTTAGTCTGCCCTCCCTTACTGTACCAGATGGTACAACCGTTACAATGCCAGTCACTGTTGCGGGTTTTGATAGTATTGTAAGCTTGCAGGTATCCATTAACTGGAATACTGCCGTAGCCACTTATGTGGATTTTGAATTGGATGCATTACCTCTATTAGCGATTGGCGATTTTCAAGCAGATCAAGGAGAATTGCGCCTTAGTTGGTTTGATAATACCGGTAATGGTCGCACTCTTCCAGATGGTACTGTTATCGCCAACCTTCGGTTTACTGCCATGGGAGAAGCGGGTGAATTTACTGATGTAGACTTTACAGGGATGCCGCTTGAAATCCAGGTGTTTCGTGCTACCGGGGTGCCCAATATCTTTGACCCGGTCGACTTCGATCCGAACCAGGGTCGGATCGCTATTGAAGCGCCGCTCGGATTCAATATCTCCAGCAATGATGTGAGTTGCTTCGGCGAAGCTGACGGGAATGCCCTTGTTAGCCTGGACGTGAATCCTGATGAATATACATTGACTTGGACTGGTCCAGATGGGTTTATGGCTACCGGCCTCATGCTGAGTAACCTGAGCGGTGGACTGTATCAACTCACTATTACCGATAATGATGGTGCTGTCGTCTTCACCTATGACCTAACCATTGGCGAAGCTACCAGCGCCTTAGCACTAGAAACCTTATTGATTACCGATGCTGAATGTGAGGCCCCAACAGGTTCGTTGATCAGTGAAGCAACTGGAGGAACGCCGCCTTATCAATACCTATTAAATGGCTTTAGTAATGAAACGGGCGACTACCAGGGCCTGGCGACTGGCAATTATCAATTACAAGTTATTGATGCAGCAGATTGCTCTATCACTATTGATACGATGGTTACGGCACCTGATGCGCCCGTGATCGACCTTCCAAGTACACTAGATCTTTGTGAGGATACGCTGACCATAAGTGCTGGTGCTGAGGGTACGTATGAATGGTCTACTGGAGCTACAACGGAAAGTATAGTCGTCAATACCGCAGGTACGTATGGTCTCACTGTTACGAATGCATCGAATTGCAGTGCTACTGCCAGTGTAGAGGTCATACCTGGCGTTGTACCAATTGCTTCATTAGACAATGACTTTCTAGAAACTTGCCCAGGAGATAGTCTTCAGCTTTCAGTAAGCGGTGGAGATAGCTATACCTGGCTAATGGGGCAGGGGACATTGACTACTACTGATATTTCAAACCCGATGGCTTTCCCTGATACGACTACGCAGTATCAAGTAGAAGTGGCCAATAGCTGTGGTGCGGACACCTTGGATTTTTCACTCTTGGTTTATGAAACTCTAGCTTCTGCAGGGCCGGATACATGTATCGCACCTGGAGATGCTGCTCAGCTTATGGCCATCGGCGGAATATTCTATGACTGGGCAGATAGTCCTTTCCCTGTTAGTGATCCGGGGATAGGAAACCCAATGGTTAGCCCGGAAGACAGTACTACCTATACCGTTACCATCACAGATATTAATGGTTGTGTGACGATTGATGAGGTAACGGTCCTCGTCGCCAATGATCCCGTCACGAGTATCATTCCCTATAACTTGATCACGCCCAATGACGACGGCTTCAATGATGCCTTGGAGTTTGGGGAAATCAGCAAATTCGGTGCTAACTCGCTGAAGGTGTATAATCGTTGGGGGGATCTGATCTATCAGAAACTCAACTATCAATCGGATGAAGACCGTTTCACCGGCCTTTTCAATGGGAAACGATTACCCGCCGGCAACTATTTCTATGTTCTCGCCTTTCGCCAAGGTGAGATTCGACAAACCCTAACCCTTGTTTGGGAATAGGCCCGGCCCTATTCTTACAAAGTTGAAATTATGAACTCAATTGATATTAGGTTGCTTGCACTTCGTTCCTTGATATGGATGATTGGTATGTTTACCTGTCTCACCCTCGTGCAAGCACAGCAGTTACCTGCACGGAGCCCTTTTGTCCCAAATAACTTCCTGTGGAACCCAGCTATGACTGCGGTAGAGCATTTTTGGGAGCTTGGTGTGACACATCAGCAAGAATGGGTGGGCTTTGAAGATGCTCCGCAGACCACCACCATTTATGGTCAGTACCCCTTTCAAAAGCAAAACTTTAGTATGGGCGGTTTCTTGTCGCTAGATGAGATCGCACCGGTTCGTAATAATACTCTGGGTATTACCTATGCTTACAAATTAGGCTTTGGTCCGCGCCGTGGTAGACGCCGGGGAGGTCCACGTCGAGAAGCACAGCTGTCGCTAGGACTGATGGTAGCTATGCAGCAGGTGTTTATTGATGGTGGTGACTATTTGGTTAGGGATGTAGGAGACCCATTGCAGCCAGTGGGTGAGTTAAATGAGTTTGCTCCAAATGTAGGCCTAGGGGTATTCTTTGCTTCGCGCCCCACAGGCCCGCAAGACCAAAGCTTCTTCTACGCTGGTGCTGGTACTAATCAAATCCTTCCACAGGATATCACGTTCAGAGAAACCTTACCGACGGGTAATTTACAACGAGCATTTCATGGCAATGCCACCATCGGTTACCGCTCCTATGGTAACGCACTGATTATTGAGCCTTCCCTCTGGCTGAATGTAGCCGGAGAGAATATTGCTAATAGCCAATTCAACTTGCACATCGAAAATCCTAAGGCATTTTGGGGAGGCTTGAGTTATAGTCTCAATCAAACGTTGGCTGTACAGTTGGGATATCTGCTACCTGGAGGATTTACCGAAGACGATACGATTCGGATGGGACTGCTTGGCTCCTTCAATATGGGTGGTTTCGGAGCCTCACGTGGCCTCGGTTATGGTTTCTACCTAGCCTACCGCACCGGAGCATAAACTCAGGTCAAACACTAACCGTTCCCGAGCGTCCCCTGACGCGAAGAAGATGATTTCCAACTAACCCAACTAACCCAACTAACTCAACTAATCTAACTACCCCCCTAAGGAATCTTCACCACAAACCTGCTATTTAGCCTATTATTAGCCTTCACAATCAGGTTGTAGCTTCCGGGCGGCGCCTTGCTCAGATCGAGCGATTTCTTATATGGCCCCGGTGTCTGTGCCTTATACTCTAGGCGTGCCATTTCCTGCATCTGGTTATTGATGAGGATGATTTGTACTTGGGATAATTCCGTAAGGTTGTAATCAATATGCACGTTGCCGTTGGCGTCTGGCGAGATATCTTGAATCCCTCCAGGATTATTTTGAGCAATTGCCCCCGGAGCGCCCTGCTGTGGTCTTGGACGTGCATTCGGATTCATGATTCGTACGACATCTCCTTCTTTCGGGCTCCAAATCACGAGGCCATAAGGTGGTTCGAAAATATTGTCAGGCGATACTTCAGCGACTCGAGTGGAGCCTTCTGTTTTGATCGTACGTACTTCGATTTTATCTCTATCGACAAAGATCCACTTGAACTGATTGAAGCGTCCATAGCTTCTTGTCCAGGGCTTAGGATCGTCATTAGCTCTTAAGGGAGCTCCCCAGCCACCTTCTCCCATGTAGATGGTTCCTCTGAGGTCATCACGAATGAAACCTTCATGGCTGCCAGCTTCTCTACTAGGACGAATAGGCCAAGTTGTCTTAACCACGTGTGCATCGGACTCCATCACGAGCTGCACCTTGTACTTATGAAAGAGGGTAGCCCACTGAACGATGAGTTCTTCTCGTTCTTGCTTAGCGGCATTGTGCGGACGGATGGCCTGATGATATTGCGCCATGCGCCAGATTGCACGTTGGTTAGCTTGTAGGTCTCGACCCAGCCAATCGCGTTGCTCTCCGCCGCCTGGTATCTGAGTATTCAAAGTATATAGTCGAAGGAGATTACCACCTAAGCTTAGCGCGTAGTACACATTCGGGCTTGGTACATCAAAACAGTTGACCAGTGTGGCATTATTTGCCTCGTGGTTACCCCGCGCAGGTATGATTGGAAATACGCGGCCATCACTTCCGATGGTGAGTTGCCAATCGTCGAACCATTCCCTCCATTCCTGGTCGGAGTCGTCGTCGGTCATGTCGCCACCGAACATTACACAGTGAGGTCGTAGTTTACTTACTAACCGATTGGCATCGCAACGTGCCATCCGGTGGTTGCGCGAATCACTACCCGCAATAATGGAGAGTCGTTGACTAGCGTCGCCAGGAGCAGTTTTGAAAGAATAGCGCTTGCTAACACCTTCCGTGTCTTGTACTATAAAGTAGTAGACGGTGTTAGGTTCCAAGCCCTCAAGACGAACAAATACATTGTTCATGGCCTTGTGTTGGTTGGCCCAGGTTGGAGGAGCTTGAAAGCGATAGGAACCAGCGTTCTGGCCGTGGTCCGTTTTGTCGTAATATAAAATTGGTCTACCGCCGGTTACTTGATCCCAACCAATGACCATGCTTGTGGCAGGATCACTTCGCCAAGTGGCACGCAAGCGATCAATTCGAGCGTGGCCTTCGCTCGGAATGAGCACCCCGAGAATAAACAGCAAAAGACTGTGAAAAAACAAATCTTTAAGTGTGGGTGCCGTTTGCGGCATAGACCGATAGGTTTTGGTTGGTTAAAAATCAAAAACAGCCAGAACTCGAATGAAGTTTGCAAAGCTAAAGAACAATGTTTGCAATTTGTAAATAAACGCTGATCTGACTTCCTTCAGCACCATTATAAAGGCATGGCCAAGGCAAAATATTGTACCTTCGTGCCTTATTTATGTTATTCTTAATTTTCCTTCTTTGACAAATTTTCTGGAGTGGCCCAAAATGCAATGAAAATCTAACGATTGCAACTGTGATTTTCATTTTGATGGTCCCGCAACATAAGATTTATCAAGGAGTTTGAATCCCTTATAATCACGACTAGCAAAATGGCTACGGATACCCAGCTTTTTGATCTCATCCAAAAAGAAAAAGAACGCCAACTTAAAGGCGTAGAACTCATTGCTTCCGAAAACTTCACCAGCACGGCAGTAATGCGTGCCATGGGTAGTGTTTTGACGAACAAATATGCCGAAGGTTACCCTGGTCGCCGCTATTACGGTGGCTGTGAGGTGGTCGATGAGGTAGAGCGTCTGGCTATTGCCCGCTTGAAAGAGCTCTTTGGTGCCGAGTATGCTAACGTACAACCTCACTCTGGTGCACAAGCAAATGCCGCTGTATTTCTAGCGGTTCTGCAACCAGGTGATACTATTCTAGGATTTGACTTGGCCCACGGTGGACACTTGTCACATGGTTCTCCAGTTAACTTCAGTGGTAAAGTTTATAAGCCTCATTTTTATGGTGTAGAAGAGGATACAGGGCTGATTGATATGGATAAAGTGGCAGCTAAGGCTCGTGAAGTGAAGCCCAAACTGATCATTTGTGGTGCGTCTGCCTACTCTCGTGATTGGGATTATGTGCGTTTCCGCGAAATAGCTGATGAGGTAGGAGCACTACTACTAGCTGACATCGCTCACCCTGCAGGCTTGATTGCAACGGGTCTCTTGAATGATCCACTACAGCATTGTCATATTGTTACTTCTACCACCCACAAGACACTTCGTGGACCACGTGGTGGTATCATCATGATGGGTAAGAATTTCGATAACCCTTGGGGGCGTACTACCAGAAAAGGTAACCCATTGAAAATGTCAGCTGTGCTGAATAGCGGAGTTTTCCCAGGTATGCAAGGTGGCCCACTAGAGCACGTAATTGCTGCAAAAGCGGTTGCTTTTGGTGAGTGTCTACAACCAAGTTTCAAAGATTACGGACAACAGGTGATTAAGAATGCCCAGGTAATGGCGCAGGCTTTTGTAGACCGTGGCTATAAGATTATCAGCGGTGGTACGAACAACCACCTCATGTTGATCGACTTGCGCTCTAAAGGAGTGACCGGTAAGATAGCAGAAGCAGCGCTTGGCGAGGCAGATATCACGGTGAACAAGAACATGGTACCATTCGATACAGAATCACCCATGGTGACTAGCGGTATTCGTGTTGGTACAGCGGCAGTAACGACTCGTGGCTTTATGGAAGATGACTGCCTACAAACAGTTGAATGGATCGATGCAGTGCTCAGTAATCCTGAGGATAGCACTCAGATTGCCAAAGTACGTGAGGCAATTAATATGCACATGGCGAAATTCCCATTGTTCGCGGGAGAAGCTGTTGAGACATAGCACTAAGCAATAGAAAAAACAAAGCCGCTGTGATTCCATATCGCAGCGGCTTTGTCATTTTATCCTTCTATGAAGTCAGTCGGAGGTGTAAACACTTCTCCTGTTTCTTTGAGCATTTGTATGTTGCTGAGTTGAGCTTCACCAAGCTGGTCAGTTAGACCTTGATCGGCTTGCCAGCCCCAGAATTTCCAAGCAGTGGCAATTGGAATACCTTGCACGGCCTCGTATTTCAGGTATTCGATAGCGTGTGGATCTTTTTCTGCTTCTTCCTGGCTCTGGCCAGCGGTAACGATATATGCGGCTACTTGCAATAGCTCACTTTCCTCATCCGCATACACGACATACCAATCATCAGGAGCATCACCCGTGCCAGGCTCGAAACTTAGTTTGTGGGTGAGGTAATTCTCCCCATTCATGCTTTTGTCTGGGTAGTCGTTCCAAACAGTGCCCGGATCATTGAGCTTGTATGGAAGCATGAAAAAGTAAGGCCAGGTATATGCGGAGAAACGAGTACCTGCTACGTTCTCAGTATCGGGAGCAAAGTAAATCTTATCGTCTTGGAAGTAGATCTTCTTTCCTTCTTTAGTAGCAATAAGCCCTTGACGGGAATCAGTACTAAGCGTTAATGTACCATTCAGGCGTTCGCGACCACCGAAGAAAAGCTGGATGTCAAATTGAATGGCCTCATATGCTTTAAAGGCATCTTTAGCATGCGCCTGCTCAACGCTTTCTGCAAACCCTGCGGGCTGCTCCGTTTCAGGCATAGTAGCTACTTCAGCCATAGCTTTATCAGCGGTCTCGTTGGTGCCTTCTGGGCCACATGCCGTGATGGCAAATAGGCCACTCAGGATGAATAAATAGGAAACAATTCTCATGATGTATTTTGGTTTTGCGCTTTGTGTGATTTTGATGAATTGGCGATGAATCCTTGTCTATCGACGCAGATCATAAAATACGCCGAAGGAGTAGGATGGTGCTGCTGCGATAATCTCTCCGCGGAACGCCCCGGCCATCGATGCAGAAATACCCCAGCGATCCGTTAAGTAATAGTTCGCTTCGAGCGCAACACCCGCAAACTCTGTATTGTTTGCAAAAATGCTGGTATTAGTGGTATTGGCTGCAGTATCTCCGTTTTTGAAAGACTCCACGGTGTTGAGTCGGCCGATGAGCCAGAATTTACTTTCCATCAATCCAATTCCCCATTCTAGTCCATAACGTAGTTCTTCCGAAAAGCCTTTAGTACGGTGATTGATGCCCAAGTATCCACTTACGTAGCTGTTGGTGTTCCGGCCTAGCTTAAAGCTGGTACCTCCGTCTATTTGTAGAATCTGATTGAACTCTCCGTCACCAGTTTGTAGGTTGCCTTGTGTGCCGCCGCCAACCTTTCCGGTAGGTAGTCCTAGGGTAAGCGTTACCGCCAGCGGGAACCGATTCCCAGGTGCCGTGAGGCCGTACTTGAGGCTTATGTCAATGTCTCCAATAGTATTAATGGCTTCGCCCGCCTGGAGTGTTTCACCCGTTGTATTAGAAACAAGATTGTTCATGTAGTTTCGACTGAACAAATTGGCGTTCACTATACCCGTAAAACGATCTGTGATGCCGTACTCGCCGTAAAAACTGGTGTTAAAGATGCCGGTGGTAACATTGGGGTCGATCCTGCCTTCATCCGTATAATGCTGGTCAAAGACGATCCACCATTCTGATAACTTGAAGAAGCCATTGCCAGCTGCTTGCGGCCAGGGGCCACCTGCTTGTACTTGTAAGGAAAGGAGTATGCTGGCGGTGATCAGGAAAATTTGCTTTTTCATGGTTTTGGTTTTGTGTGGGGAGTTATTCGATCAGTCCATCGCCGACTTTCACTGTGAAGGGCTTGCAGAAATACAGCAGGTAATTGTAGGTATTGATGTTCACATTCGGGATGGTATAGGAGTGGGCTCCTTCAAAAACTTGCACAGGACCTACTTCAAGGGCATTGGCAATGGTGGTAGGGTTATTAGTGAGGTACAAATACAAGCCAGGTAATGCACTGGAGGCTACGTAGTCATCCGCGATTTCTATTAGCAGGTCATTATCTACTTGCTCAATGGTGAAGTTGCCTTCAAGCTGGTAGAAGGTAGTCGTTTGTATTACTCCACTGCGCTCAATGGCTTGGGCTACGGTCTCTTCGCCAGTGTGAACTTCTACTTCATCTCTTACCAAGGTGGTGCCATCACTGAAGCTAGCGCTAATGGTGGCAGACCCAGTTTGCAAAGCACTAGCCAGCCCATTATTGTCGATACTGATGACATCCGGTGCGCTACTTTCCCAGAGGATATCTACCAGCTCAGCTACGCCGACATTGTTTAGGTAAACCGCTTCGAATTGGTAACTGCTATCAATAGCAATGGTATCCACAGCGCGAGAAATACGCACCTCTGGATCGACGGTGTCAAAAACGATGTCGTCTTGGATACAAGCAGTTAGGGTTAGGGCAGATAGTAGGGTAATGCAGAAGTATTTCATGGTCATTTGGTTTAGTGGTTAATAGCAGTCGAATAATTAATTCCCGAGTTAGCTTCGCTGCTACTTCGTGGTCAGAATTTTGGCGCAGAATTAAGCGACTGTTTAAGGAGCTTATTCAAGCCAAAAGGCTGAATGAAAAGAGGGAGATTAATTTTTGACGAGCACTATCAAGTGGGCCGAGGCTGTAAAAAAGAATCCTCCTCCAGCGGACTGAAAGAGGACTCGTTTACACTCCTGATCACACTATATCGTTGCAGCTTCTAGTTCTGCAGCGGCAGGGAAATCCACTGGGATTTGCGTTACGCCGTGCAAAAAGTTGCTGATAATTTTGTCACCGATCACAACTAGGATATCTACCAGGTTGCCTTTGTCGTAGCCGGCAGCCAATAGATTCTCTACACTTTCAGAAGTAGGCTTACCGCGCTGGATAGTCGTGTCCTTAACGAAGCGGGCCAATGCATCTAGTTTGTTGTCAAAAGAAGCAGCGCCGGTACTAAGCTCTAGGATTTGCTCCTCGGTGAAGCCGTTCATTTTTCCTAGGGCAGTGTGGGCCGCCAAGCAGTAAGCACAGTCATTTACTTGGCTTACTACCAGATTGATTACCTCACGTTCTTTTGCCTTAAGGCTGCTTTTGCGGTTTTGTAGGGTCAAGTAGTCGCCAAGGGCGGTGTCGCTGTAGGCAAAGGTGGCATATAGGTTAGGTACGAAGCCCAAGCCTTTTTCTAGTTGGTCAAAGATCGCTTGGTTGTTTGGGGATACTTGTTCGCGGGTTGGAACTTGAAAAGCACTCATGTTATGTTTTGGTTTTTTTGATTAAAGACTGTTTTCAAATCTTACGCTACAAAGGTGCAGCCCCAAACAAGGGAAGTGTTAGGATGATTTTCCTGGCAACTTGTACAAATTTCCCCTAGCATGCATGAAATGAGTAATGGAACCGATTTAGGCGTCCTGACTGAGACAATTACACTGTCGGCCAATGACAGTTCAGTTCTGCCCACGAGCGTGAGCGAGTCCCCTGCGACTGTGATGAGCTACCCCCGCGAACGCAGTGAGCCTTAAAACAACAATTGTACGACCGTACCTTCCCCTTCCACAGACTGCACTTCGATAGAGCCTTTGTGCATGCGGATAATTTGACGGGATAAACTTAGACCGATCCCAGAGCCAGTAGGCTTGGTGGTGAAGAAGGGAACGAAGATTTGTTCCAGCTGTTCGGCTGGAATGCCAGGACCATTATCGGCTACCTGGAGTATACCCTGACCTTGTTTATTGCGATTGACGTGTAAATGGATAACGCCATCCTCCCTTTCTGCTAAAGCATCGAGGGCGTTTTTGGTAATGTTAATCACGACCTGCTCTAAGAGATGTGGGTCAGCTTGAAGAATGACATCAGCAGGGTATTGGTGGAGTTGAAGTTGTATGCCTTGCTCTTCGGCTTTAGGGCCATATAACTTAGCCACCTGCTCCATGAGTTGATTGGCGGATACCTCGCGGAAGTTAGGCGGTGGAATTCGAGTAAGGCTTCTGTACGTTTCCGTGAACGCTAGCAGCCCCTCACCGCGCCGCTGAATGACTCTTACCGATTGCCGCACATCATCTAATGTTTGGGCATCAGGAGTATCACTCTCTTCCAACATGGCGTCAATAGTGCCACTTAAAGAGGTGATTGGAGCAACGGAGTTCATGATCTCGTGGGTCAGAATACGGATCAATTTCTGCCAGGCCACTAGCTCCTGCTCTTCCAATTCGTTTTGGATGTTCTTAATACTTACCAAGAAGAGGCGCTCGTCCTGCAGGCGGAGTTCGCTGGTTAGGACCGCTAATTGTAATAGGCGGTTCTCTACCGTAATCTTTACCAGATCGCGTTTTCCCTCCCGGCTGGCTTTGATGGCTTCTAATAACTTGGCATCTACCTGCTCCAGACTATCAATGTGCAGCAGGAAGGATTTGTGCAGCATGCGCTGCAGGGCTTTGTTCATCAGCCTTACCTCTCCTGCTTCATTATAGCACAAGAGGCCCACTTCTATCTGCTCAACGATAGTTTGCAGAAATTGGTGATTAGCCTCCTTGTCCGCTCGCACCTCCTGAAACTTTCGGTTAATGAGGTTAAAAGCATCGTAGAGTTCTCCGAAAGAGGCACCGCGGTGCGCAGCGGAAGACGTAGCGGTAAAATCGTTGTACTTGATTGAAGTGAGGAAGCCAACGAGGTCTCGGTTCGTTTGATCAACCAAATAGACGATAGAGACCAAGCTGCCCAGCGCGAGTAATCCGGATAGGAACGCCAGCAGAGAATTATCATCCCAGGAAGCCAACACTCCGTAAATACCGAGTGTAAGCAAAAGTACCCTGATGACGAGAATAGTCCGAAAGCGGTAAAGCATAGTCCTTAATTACGCAGCAAGATATCAATTACAAGCTGATGTCCTCTTTAATATTACCATCCACCAACTCGATAATCCGGTTGCCATACTGAGCATTCTTTTCACTATGTGTCACCTGGATGATGGTCACACCTTCATCATTGAGCTCTTTGAAAAGATCCATGATGTGCTCTCCCTGTTTAGTATGGAGATTACCGGTCGGCTCGTCTGCTAGTAGCAAACGTGGCTTATGTACAATGGCACGAGCCACACCCACGAGCTGTTGTTGCCCACCAGAGAGTTGCTCTGGAAATAGGTCTTTCTTGCCTACAATCTGGAAGCGATCTAGCATATCGGCAACGATACTCTTGCGATCCTTCGTCTTTACGTTACGGTAGAGTAGAGGAGTCTCAATGTTTTCGTAAACCGTAAGGTCGTCTATTAGGTGGTAAGCCTGGAATACGAATCCCATATACTGCTTATGCAGGTCGTTGCGACTGCGTTCATTGAGCTTATGTACGGGCTCGCCAAGAAAGTTATAGGAGCCACCACTGGCACCATCGAGCATGCCAAGGATATTGAGTAGGGTAGTTTTACCAGCACCACTTGGTCCCATGATGGTTACAAATTCCCCTTCTTTGATTTCCAGGTTGATTTGGTTGAGCAGCCATACCTTTTGTAAGCCGTTGCGTACGGATTTTTCCAGGTCGGTGAGTTGTATCATTGATTGATCTTTGAGTTCCAAGATAAATAACAGCTTTTGAAAAATCGGGCCAATGATGCTGAAAACACAGCGGGTGATTTCTTGGCCTACTATTCAATTCTTGGGCAAGACACATGCCAAAAGCGCTAACGAGCTGTTTACCAAAGGCTTAATATCCGCCCAGTAGCCCTTTTGCTGTTCGTGCTTGAACAAACATTGTACGATTATGAACACTTGTTTTCTATTCTGAACACCCGCGTGGAGTCGTTGAATTTTGCAAAATATTGATTTACAGTGCTTTACTTATTGTGGCACAGGCCTTGGTTATTTTAAAGTAGAAATCACCTGACTTATGCTATTTCAATATCTTAAGATCGCTTTGAGAAATGCCCGCCGCCGACCGGGCTACACCTTTATCCATTTCTTTGGGCTAGCCATGGGTATGGCAGCCTGCCTACTGCTGTTGCGTTACATTGGCTTTGAACTGAGCTTTGACCGGTTTCACGCGAATGCCGATAATATCTATCGGGTTATCAATGAACGCTACCAGAACGGCGAAATGGTGCAGAAAGGGCCTATTACCTACCCGACAGTGGGGCCTACTATCTTAAATGATTATCCCGAAGTAACGAACGCTACCCGCTTCTTCGGTGGCGGTGGCGAATGGATCAAGCCCATTGATGGCGAATTGCATCAAGTAGAAGGTGTATACTATGTGGATCATGCCTTTTTAGAGGTCTTTGATTTTCCAGTATTAGCTGCTGCTAATGATAGTCTATTGGCACGTAGCCGCCAAGCTGTGATTACCGCTAGTTTTATCGAAGAGTGGTTCGGTCTAAAATCTTCTGATTACCATCGAGCACTGGGAGAACTCATTGAGGTAGATGGCGATTCACTCCCCTTCACGATCACAGGTGTAATAGCTGATGTGCCTTCAAATTCCCATCTGGATATTGAAGTCCTGATTTCCTACCAAACCTTGATAGAAGCTTGGGGACCGGATGTAGATCAAAGCTGGACCTGGTCTGATTTCTATCATTATCTGGAATTGGCACCAGGAACGGATCCTAAAGCTTTCGAAACCAAGCTCGCTGACTTCTCTGATCGCTATTTTCGCGGCGATGAAGTATCGGGAGCAAACGAGGTCTTTTATCTACAACCCGTCTTGGATGCTCACCTCTATTCTAGCGATTTAGAATACGACTGGGCACGAAAAGCCAACGGTAATTCCATTTGGGCATTACTGCTCATTGCCTTCTTCATCCTATTGATAGCCTGGATCAACTATGCGAACCTCACTGCATCACGTGCACTGGAACGTGCGCAGGAAGTGGGCGTTCGAAAGGTGGTGGGTGCAAGTACACGGCAGCTAGTGGGGCAGTTCTTTGTGGAGGCATTGCTGGCTAATGTCCTCAGTTTGGGCTTAGCAGTAGTTCTGCTAGGTGCTGTAACTCCCCTAATTGAACAGCAACTGAGTGTAGACTTGTCTACCGTAAGTTTAGTAGAGGTGCTACAGGATCATCCAGGCTTATGGATTACCGGCCTAGCGCTTACTACAACGGGCTTGCTGCTTTCAGCGCTTTATCCTTCGTGGGTGTTGAGCTCTCAGCAGATGGCCACGGTAGTGAAGGGCTACTTTGGTGGCCAAGGGCGTGGTAAGCGTTTGCAGCAAGGGCTGATCGTTTTCCAGTTTACGGCATCTATTGCCTTGATTGCCGGAACGATACTGGTGTACAACCAGATCCAATTCATGCAACAAAAAGAGCTGGGCCTCAATATCGATCAGGTGATGTTGATTCAAAGCCCTGACCTCTCGCAGTGGGATAACACCTTTATCGGTCGTATGGAGGTATTCAAAGAGCGGCTTACCGGATTGCCTGCGGTACAAGCGGCCTGTACCTCGAGCCGAGTTCCTGGCAATGGCATCGGCCGTATTTTTGGATTAACGGTACCTGCAGCGGAAGATGATCGCAATTACACCTTCGGTTTTATTCACGTAGACCACAACTATACGAACACCTACGAGCTGGATATTTTGGCCGGCCGTCCTTTTGAACCTCAAGATCACAGCGCTGATTTCAATGAGGTACAGCATGTCTTGATCAATGAGACGGGCGTAGAGACATTGGGCTTCAAGGATAATGAGTCTGCCGTCGGGCAAGTCGTTGATACTTATGGTAAGGAATGGACCATTATTGGCGTAGTGCCAGATTTCCATCAATTGTCATTGCACAGTACAATTGACCCGATGATACTGCAGCCGCTGTACAGTACGAACAATGCCATCTCCGTCCGCCTGGCTGCCAATCAAGTAGAGGCGACTATGCCGCAGGTACAGGCGCTTTATGACGAGCACTTTCCCGGGAATGGCTTTTCCTACACCTTCTTGGACGAGCAGTTCGCCCAGCAATACGCCAGTGATCAGCAATTCGCACAAATGCTTATTCTGTTTACGCTCTTGACTATACTTGTTGCTTGCCTTGGCCTGATTGGTTTGGCAGCCTACGCAGCGCAGTTGAGAAATCGCGAAATCAGTATTCGCAAAATTTTAGGAGCTGGTACCACACGCTTGGTACTGCTGTTGAGTAGTAATTTCCTCAAGCTTATCGTGATTGCGGTGGTGATTGGCCTTCCACTGGCATGGTGGGGAATTCGTTACTGGCTTCAGGACTACGCCTACCAAGTGAAGTTGAGTTGGTGGACATTCCCGCTAGCAGCGATCGTAGGCTTAGGCGTCGCCTTTATTACGGTCAGTTATCATGCGCTGCGGGCAGCATGGGTGAATCCAGCGGAGCAATTAAGAGGGGAGTAAGGTTAGCTATTTATTTCCTTCAATAGGAACGGGCACGAGCTTGTTCTCCACCTTCTGTTCAGCAGGGAAGAGTACGGTGTCTTCACCCGATTGCACGGCAAAGCCAGAATAGTCGAATGGTAGTTCTTGCTCTAACTGGAACACGGTATTAGAAACGCCGTTTGATAGGTCATGATGCTGTACGGTCGGTAGGTTGTTGGCATCTCTGCTCCAGTAGTACAGCTCATTGCCTGTAAGTAGCCAATTGGGCGTATCAGCAGGGTGGAAGTCTAGCACGATCTGCTCGATCGCTTTGCTATCACTCCGGTACAACCAGAGACCTGGTTCAGAAACATGGCTGAATAACCAGTCGTTTTGATAGGCCCACACTCTGTTCGCCGGTAAGGCAAATAGTGGTACTGCTTCACTTCCAATGCTGGTGGACTGACGGAATACTTGTCGCTGACCATCTTGCTCAGCGACGTAATGTACAGCATCACCATCCATACTCCAGGTAGGATATTCACCTTTAGTCAAAGGCGTAATTCGGCGGTTGCTAAATTCAAATGTACAGACACCGGCTTCGCTACCTTCCAGCATAAATACGAGGGCATCGCCCTGCGGGGACCATTGTGGTGACTGAATCAACATTGGTGCGGCAAAGAGGACTTGTTCCTGGCCAGAGGCTATCTGACGGACGCGAAGCTCATAGGCTTGTTCCCCCTTCGTAACAAACACCAATTGCTGACCATCCGGGCTATAAGCTGGGTGCCAACATTTCAAAGGCGTATCGAAAGCTGAAGTAGTCTGGCCGGACTTAGCGGCAAACTGTTGGAAGGTATAATTCTCCTGCCACTCCTCCGTCCAGAGGAAATCTTGCCAGGCTTCTAAGTGTCGCAGCGTGCGAGCACTGGTGTAGATCGTATTCTTTTCCCGGCTTTCAAGATGGATCGTATGAATGCCAAAGGTGTAGAAATCTCTAGCGATGTAGGCCAGGGTGTTTTCATTAAGCCATTCTACACCTCCCAGCACCATTTCTCGTTCAAGGAGTGGTATCTCAGCGCCACTGATGAGATCTTTAACGTAAAGCTGACCCAAGCCCGGAAGAATATCCTCGTAGGAGGCCACTGGTGTTGAGTAACGAATAAAACACATTTGCTGCCCAGAAGGGGAGAAGCGTGCTTGCATGTCGCCAATAAAGTCTGCCGGTGGATAGGTCAATGCCGTCTTGTTCATACGGATCGGGGCAGAGGTATGCAATTGAAAAGGCCGTCCGGTATTCGCTTCCGACCAAACAATTAACTGACCATCTGGAGACCAATCGAGCGAAGAGAGCTCTGGAGTACTTTCCAACTGTTGTAGTTGTACCTCCGTCTCTTCTTCCAGCGTGCGTAGCTTAAGTATTTTATCCGCTCCTTGTCGGTCCAGATAAATAAGTGCGTTGCCATCCGGCGAAAAAGCTGCTTCCGGACGCAGGGCCGTAGCTGATTTCATGAGCGGTAGCTCGCGCTTGCCCTTTTCTTGGAAGAAGAGTGCTTGCTGGTCTTCAAGATGTTGAACGAAGGCCATTTTCTCCTGGTCCTCCGACCAACGGACGGAGGTGGTTACATCCGCACGGTTCAAGGTGTTGTCAATGCGGATCTGCACTTGCTCTTGCATGACAGACCAATAGCTCAAAGCCATTAGCGCAAACGCCAATAGGAAACCGATAGACCAAAGCAGTTTTACATTGCCTACTTCCAATGGAGCCTTCACTGGCTCGACGGGGCTTAGTAACCGATACCCAACACCACGGATGGATTCGATCTCAATGGAGCCGTCATGTTGCTGGAAAAGGATCCGCAAATCGGATATAGATTTCCGAATGGTATCATCGCTGACCATTACACCCGGCCAGATATTGTCGAGAAGGGCTTCCTTGGTAACGACCTCGTCAGGACGGGCAGCAAGAAAGAGAAGTAATTGCATCAGCCGCTTACTGACATCGATGGTCTGTGCCCCGCTGCGCATGCTGTAGCGCTCCGGTTCAACAATAAACTGACCAATCCTGAAAGGCGGCTGTTTTTTCATAACTAGGGCGTTTTTCCCGCGAAAACCGGGATTTCACACTCTTTTCACACTCTTTTTCACGCTTTTTCCTGCATAGCCCCTAATATCGCAAGTGGATATACATGAGCAAGCAGTTACCATTAACTGCAGTATAAACGCGCTATTTCAACTGAGGCTGTATCGTATCAGTTGGCAACTGTCCCCGTTTGTCGAACGGATACCAGTTTAGCAATACTGCAGCAAACACGATGATCACCTGACTTCCAAAACAGTTAAATTCTTCTGCTCTGGTGTATATCCTACACCGTGCTTAAAGAATCTTACTAGTCTTTTAAGTACTTAATTATGCGGACGAACAGCCACCGTTGGTTGTTGGTCCGCTTTTTCGTTTGGGTAAGATAATAGCTTATTGGCGAGGGAGACGAATTTCGTAGGTCTTCCCTGCTCTGTTTGTCAGCTTGCTATCGATTAACCAGGGGTTGTACACCTTCAACATCCGATAACTGATGCCTCTTTCTTTGGCAAATCCTCCCCAGCTCTCTATTGCTTCGCTGACTTCTTCGGTAGTGTAGTCATCCAGTGGCTTGTAATAATCTTCCTTGTCGAGGTAGAATCCAAAAGCCCTTGGGTTTTCTAAAATATTCTTGATGGCCACCAACCTGAAATAGTATCGGGAGGTTTCCTCGTTCAAGTTCAATTCAAAGTAGTTATCGGCTTCTTGCTCACGAAGGCGTTTGTTCATGTTGCCTCCACCCATATTGTAGGCTGCAGCGGCATTCGCCCAACTACCAAAACGTTGCCGTAAGGAGCGCAAGTATTTAGCGGCGGCACGAGTAGACTTCTCTAAGTGATAGCGTTCATCTACTTCGCTATTGATCTCCAAGCCATATTCATTCCCCGTACCTTTCATAAACTGCCAAATGCCTTTGGCGCCAGCAGGGGAGACGGCATTACGAAGTGCAGATTCAGCCACTGCAATGTACTTCAGGTCCGTAGGTACACCCTCTTCCTCCAAAATGCGCTCCATCACTGGGAAAAAGCGCATTGTGGATTTTATGGATAGGATGGTGCTACTGTGCCAATAAGTGTTTACCGTAAGTTCCCGATCTAAGCGTTCTCTAATGTCAAAGTTGTCCATTGGGAGTTCTTCCCCACAAAACTCAAATGACTGGTCAAGGTCCATGCCTTTCACAATCTGCGGAACATTATCAGTAGGTTGCCAATCGTAGTCTGGCTGCTCACCAGAAGTCATTCGCGACGCTACTAAAATGAATATCCCAGTCAGGGCTAGCAGCAGGATATTGATCCGCCAGAGTTTTTGCTTGGTCATGTTTGTCTTTTTTAGAGAACGATGCTTTGGTTGGGAATGTTTAGGCGCTTTTCGAACCACTATTTGCTTGGGTTACTGATTAAAGGTAAGGTATTTTTTGGAGCTGGGGCAGGCCTTGATATACAAGGTTTCAAGGTGCCATATTCTGATAACAGTGGTCTACTCAGCTTTCATTTCAACTTGGGCGGCTCCCTGACAAAGGAAATGCGAAAATGAGTAGAGAAAGAAGAACCGTATGCTTTTCTTTCGGTTAATCTTATGCGGTAACTAATTAGCTGTGAACTAGCAGTTATGGGGAGCTAGCTTCACATTGGTACCGATATCATCAAATCTTTCTAGCAATTCATCAAAAACGTCGAAACGACATGAAAAAAAATCTACTTCTTTTTTCTCTTTTACTTTCTCTAACGAGCTTGATGGCACAGGAATGGGAATCAGTAGCTTCCTTGCCAGGTGGTTCTTCAGATGCTCGCCATCACCCAGTAACTTTCTCTATTGGAGATTATGGTTATCTGCTAACAGGTTCTGTAAATGGCGACGCTGCCAACGACTTCATGCGTTACAATTCGCTAACGGATACTTGGGAGGCGCTACCAGATTTTCCAGGCTTTGCACGTAGTTTTTCTTACGGAACCTCTAGAGGTACCAAGGCTTATGTAGGTTTTGGTCGTAGTGGGGATTTTGCGCTGAATGACCTTTGGGAATACGACTCTGAAACAGAGCAATGGACGGAACTAGCAGAGTGCCCTTGTGCTGGCCGACTCCACCCGGCTTTTATCCAGGTGAACGGTAAAATCTATGTTGGCTTGGGGAATAATTCATCCAACCTACAAGATTGGTGGGAATATGATATCTCCACCGATACCTGGTCACAGAAAGACAACCTGCCTGGCCCTTCTCGGCATCACCCGTTCTATTTTGGAATCGGTGATATTGCCTACGTAGGTTTTGGCCACGGTAATAACTCGCCAAATGGTTCACTGAATATTTACAATGACTTTTACCAGTTTGACCCTGCTACCGATGAGTGGATCCAGTTGAATGACTTCCCTGGAGAAGGGCGAGTCGCCGGAACTCAATTTGACCTCAACGGCAAAGGTTATGTACTAAGCGGTGATGGTGATGACCACTCCTTCATGGAAGAGGGCGAATTCTGGGAATATGAACCTTCAACAGACGAATGGACACAAATGACCTCTCACCCAGGTAGCAGCCGGTGGGCACCAGGTAGCTTCGTGATCGATGAGTTCGTTTATCTGATGTGTGGTCTTAGCGATGTGCGCTTGGAAAGCGACATGATGCGTTTCGATCTTGGTTCTGATGTAACGAGCACTACGGAGTTTACGGAAACAGCTATTCGCGTTTTCCCGAACCCAGCTTCTAACCAAATCTCTTTTACCGAGGATATCTCCACGTTCTCAGCGGTACGTCTGGTAAATAACTTTGGCCAAGTAGTCAGAACGCTTACTACCAATCAAGTAGATGTAAGAGCCTTGCCTGCTGGATTGTACTATCTACAGTTCTTCCAGGAAGAAGAGGTGCGTGTGGAGAAGGTTACCATTGTGAAGTAATTCATCGAAAAAATAGGCTTGAAGTTTAGCTTCAGGCTGAAATAAGTAAGGGAGCTGGCATGCCAGCTCCCTTTCTCGTTTTAGACGAAGGTCCTCTCCTCATGCTCCTCCATTGGGGAGTTTACTAGATTGACAATGAAGTCCAGCTTCTTGGTCTGATGTTTACGTTGGGCTGGACCCAGAGCGACAGCATTCGCTCTGGCTAAGTTGTCTAATGTGTTTAGTTCTCTTCATTTTCACTCGGTGACAGAAAGTAAACTACCCCTTTGCCCTTCCCCAATCTATCAATAACCCCTTCTTGGTAAAGGTATTGTAAATCCTTTCGTATGCTGTGAATGGTGTAGCCCTCCAGGGCTCTAGCAATATCTCCTACTTTAACTGGCTGCGCCTTAGTTATGAAGGCTACTACTTCCTTTTGGCGACTATTTAAATAAGGACCTATTGAATTAAAGGTTTCATACTTCTTCTCTAGCTTCTTAATTAAGACCTCTAGACAATCAAGGAAATACAATACCCACTGATCAATAGTTTCTTCCTCAGTCCCTCTATGCTGTTGAGCATCCATTAATACTTGATAGTAGCGTTTTTTTGTGCTTTCTATTTGATGTTCAAAAGATATATACTGGATAAAATCGTATTCACTTTGCAGCATCAAAAGAGACGTCAACAATCGGGATAATCTTCCATTTCCATCCTGGAAAGGATGGATGGACAAGAATTCGTACACGAACCCACCGATACACAAAAGCGGGTGCATTATTCCCTCATTAATCTGCCTATTATACCATACCAGTAAAGATTCCATCTCCTTAGGCACCAAGAACGGATCAGTAGTATTAAAAATAACCCGTTGCTCTCCTCCTGGATAGGTAGCTACGACCTTATTCGAAAGTTTCTTGTATTTACCTCGATGCGAACTATCTTTACCACTAAACTTCAGTAGCAAATTATGTAAGTTGAAAATATTGGATTCCTTAAGCTCTATGTCTTCATAACTTCCCAATATCACCTCAAGTACCTCGTAATATCCTATCGCCTCTTGCTCATCTCTAGTTTCTAACTTATTGATTTCTAAGTTCTCTATTAGAGTAGCGACTTCTTCATTACTTAGTGTTGCCCCTTCAATTCTTGTAGATGAACCTATACTTTGGATTGTAGCAATCTTCTTGAGTTCTTTCAGATAGATATTCTCTTCTCTGGTAATCGTTTTCCACTTGCCTTTAAACGAGTCAATGAAGCCAATTTTCTTGATTATTTCTTGAGTAGTCCTAAAGTCAAACTGGAATTTATTATCCATTTTTTACTCGTATTTTATTTAAAAGTAAGGATTTGGTACATATTTATCAATATTTTATTCATAATTTATTAGTATTACTCTGCTCGTTTTACACAAAAGTCTCCCCCTCATGCCCTACCGGAAAGTTCACGGAATTGGCAATGAAGCATAGCTTGTTCGCCTGGTGGTGTAGTGCATCTACTTTCTCAATCATGTCCTGCTGGGCCACCTGCACTTTGGGATGTAGGGTAACCTTCACAAAGTATCCGCCTTCCTCAGCGCTTTCTTGCATCTCTCCAGTGGGTTGGTCCGTGTAGTCTAGTACGACCACGCCCGCTTCTGCAGATAGGTGTAAAAACCACAGCATATGACAACTGGCTAGTGAAGCCACGAGTAGTTCCTCTGGGTTGTAGCGAGTGGGGTCACCACGGAAGGCAGGGTCAGATGATCCGGGAATTACAATACCTTTTTCGGGGAAGTGGAATTCATGATCGCGGCTGTAGGCTCGATAGCTGCTGGTGCCTTTGCCTTGGTTGCCGGTCCATTTGAGTTGGAGTTGGTAGTGGTGTAATTTCATTAGAGGTGGAGTTTCATGCCTTGATGAGAGGCGGTAAAGCCTAGTTTTTCGTAGAAGCGTGCTGCTTCGGGGCGTTTTTTATCGGTAGTTAACTGTACAACATGAGCGCCTTCGGATTGGGCTTGCTGGATCGCCCAACGAAAGAGCTTCTCTCCTAATCCCTGTCCGCGATAATCTGCATGAATACGTACAGCCTCGATTTGGGCGCGGATACCTCCTTGGTAGGTCAGGTAGGGGATAAAGGTGAGCTGTAGGGTACCGATGACCTGTTCGTTATCTTCCAAAACCACCAAATGCTGGTTTGGATCTGCGTCGATTTTGGCAAAGGCCTGATGGTACACTTCAGGCAGTGGATCACGATAGTCTTCACGTAATTGGCCGAGTTTGTCATTGGCCAACATGGCTACTATAGCGGATACATCAGAAGCATTAGCGGGGCGGATATTCATCTCCATTCGATTTGAAGTGATAAATAGTTGTGACGCCTACTACTATCCAGGTAGCAGGCATAGAGTCGACTAATGCAATGATCTAGTAAGGAATTCTATGGCAGCACTTACTTCTTGCGAGGCTGCTTATAAACGGGTACGGTACTGCAAGGCTCACCGTACATAATACTCTTTGCCAGGGGTTGTAGTCGCCGGGTCACCTCTAGGTATGCAGCAGGAGGTACCGGATGGTCGCTACATCCTTTGATCACCAATCGCTGGTCGCGGTATTGCTCCATGTCCAGCTCGTCTAAGCGGCGAAGGAAGAAGCTCCGATAATAGTCGTCGACTGTGCCTTGAAACACATCATGGGCAAATGACGCCGCTGCCGCTGCCACTAACATATAGGCCCAAACCGGAATAATCGCATCCGTAGAACAGTAAACCAAAAGAGTTTTGCCTTCATATTGGGCCCAGTCGTGCTCTTTTACGGCCGCACGGAAGTCTTTCTCCTTCAGGATCATTTCCATGAAGAGATAATCCTTCAAATCAAAGTGGGCGACCTCCTGTTGCGGGAAGAACTCTTCCAGCTTCAAGGTGATAAGTCCACTATTTGCTACTCTATTGATTAAAGGCTGTTCCATGCTACTTGCTTATTCCTCCTCGGTAGTGTCGGCTGCTGGTAGACCAGCGGCATCTTCATCCGATGCCATTTCACCGATGGTGTTATCCGGTTCTTTGAACTCTTTTGGTTGCGGCAGTTCTTCGATACTCTTGAGGCCAAAGTAATCCATGAACTTGGCACTAGTAGCGTAAAGAAGGGGCTTGCCCGGGCCGTCGCTGCGGCCTACAATTAGAACAAGTTCCTTCTCCAATAGTTTCTGGATGGCATAATCGCAGCTTACGCCCCGAATCTTCTCCAACTCCGACTTGGTTACCGGTTGCTTGTACGCTACAATAGACAAAGTCTCTAGCGCAGAACGAGATAATCGCTTCCGTGTGGTTTGGCGTAGGAAAACGCCAACCGTATTATGAAATGCACCCTTAGTGAGGAACTGATACCCGCCCCCAATCTCAACGATATCGAAAGCAAACTCATCGGCTGCGTAACGCGCTTTCAGGATCTCAATGGCACCTTCTACCTCTTGTTGTGGGAAGCGAATCCCGAAGGCTTCCTCCAATACACTATCGATCTCATCCAAGCTGATGGCGTGGTCGGTAGTGAAAATGAGGCTCTCTATATGTTGTACTAGCTGGTCCAAATCTCTTGTTTTCTTGGAGTAGCGTCTGCTACCATTCGGCAAATATAACTTGAGCGGAGGAATTGAGCCGCGGAAATAGAATTGGAATTTTAAGACTTAGATATACAACTTGCCAATAGGGAAAAATATAGCCTTAAGTAGAATAAGGATTATTGCGATTACCCACCATAAACGAAAATGGCGATCAATGGAGTGGAAAAGGGTAGCAAAGAGCAAGAATCGCCAATAAATAGAGGTGATATCGAACAACATTACGATCGGGTCGGGGCTACCACCAAAGCCTACGGCATAACCTGCTTTATAGAATAGAAACTTGGAAAGCCAATATCCACTCTCCAGGCTGACTAGTAGTCTTACGGTGTTAAGCTTAGGGGCATAGAATGCGGTGATGAATAGCGCTAGAGATAGTGCTGATAGCAAAATGTTACTAACAGAAAAAATGGGCTCACCAAATACGATACAGCCCCAGCTAGTGGTATGCTCAAAGGTGGTAACAAAACCGACCAGGGTCCAACCGATCAAAACCTTTAAGAGATAAGCGGTATTAAATCGTTCGGCGGAAAAGTGATCACGATCACCTAGATACCTTTTAATGATGGCATATGATCCTAGCCAAACGCCAAAGGTGATAAGTGGAATCAGAAAGTCTTCTAGGTGCATTGGTGAACCGGCTACAAACAAGCGCGATTACCCGCTCTAAACTCCGTGCTGCGAGTAAGGCGCAGATAGTCATTGCGATTAAACTTCGGAGCATTCTTGCGGTTTTGCCCTAGAATGATTCCCAAACCATCCAAAGCCTGCAATTCATGAGCGAGACGTACTTGACAACCGATCTGCTGCGGAGATAGTTCTGGATGGGAGCTAGCGTGATACTCCATTGTTTGGTGCATAAACTGAGCAAGTGTTTCGTCACTGGGTTGCATCCAATCTACAAAGAGAATATCAGGTTGATCGGCCCAGTAGCGCCCTGCGAAGCGATTGCCGCTGCTCAATTCTAGTTTCATTACCGTTATGGGATGGGTGGATGATAATACAATATCGTGTACGCTTTCATCCGTGCGGTAATTGGCATGCCATTGACCATCTTTCTGGTACAAACTGACCTCTGTGCTTACGCCCTGCCCAGCCGCGAGTAAGGCCAAGGTTTCGGCACGATCCTGCGGGTTGTTCGACCAAGCAACTAGCATGACTACCGCGAAAAAGGCCAGTACAACTACAGAGGCGATTATGCGCCACTTGCCCGTTTTCTTCTCTTGCTCGCGCCGGCGATTGTGCGGCGAATCGATATCTTCATTGTGCTTAAGGTCGTAAGAGAATCGACCTTGGTCACGCGTGAGCTGCAACTCAAAAAGCTCTTGATCGAGGAAAAAGGAGTAATTCTTAGAATCCTTTACTCCAAAATCGATGAGCATTACTTTGTTGTTACAATGGACCATCAGGTGCCCGCTATTTTCGCCGTGGTACATGCCCACGCGATAGTTGCGACCTCCAAGACCAGGGACTGTCCATTGTAGTTGTGCCAAAACAGATTGAGTTAACGCAGTTATAGTACTACTTGAAAAATCGCGGAGTTAACTTTTCTGCGACTTCTTATTTGATAATGTGCATTGCTGAAAAAGATACACTTAATTTTTAGGGTATGCCATGCTTTGATCGCATTTTAACAAGCAGTTGACCCACAGATTATAGACAGCCAATATCTTTGTACCGGATACTGTGATCAACTCGTCTCGCCTTCAGTTGACACAAAGCAAGCACAAATAAGCAGCACAAGCAATTAGCAACATACGAGCGTTAAAATTCAATTTTGCAATATTTTGCAAGAAATAATGCAAGTTTTGTCTGTTTTTCCTATTTTTAAGCTGACGTAGTTGCAAGAAAATGAAAAAAATAACGGAGGCTTCTTCTACCTACCGCCATCTCGAACGAATGAGTGTTCGAGAGCTATTGGTGAATATCAACCGTGAGGACCAAACCGTTCCCCAGGCCGTAGCCCAATCCATATCACTAATCGAACCCCTCGTGGAAAAAGCCGTCGAGCGCCTCCGAGAAGGGGGACGTTTATTTTATATCGGTGCTGGTACTAGTGGCCGTCTTGGTATCCTTGATGCGAGTGAGTGCCCTCCTACTTATGGCGTGCCGGATAATTTGGTGATCGGTCTTATTGCCGGAGGAGATACCGCTATCCGCAAAGCCGTAGAAGCGGCCGAAGACAGCCCTACTCAAGCTTGGACAGATTTGCAAGCATACTACGCCGATGAACAAGATATCGTCATTGGAATTGCCGCGTCAGGTACTACCCCTTATGTAGTTCAAGGGTTGGCTGCTTGCCAGCAAAACGGCATCACTACTGGTTGCATTACGTGCAATCCCGGTGCACCGATTACTACTTACGCAGATTATCCGGTAGAAGTAGTGGTAGGGCCAGAGTTTGTTACGGGCAGTACACGTATGAAAGCTGGTACTGCGCAGAAGCTGGTGCTCAATATGATCAGTACAAGTGTAATGATTCGATTGGGCCGAGTGGTAGATAATAAGATGGTTGATATGCAGTTGAGTAATGAGAAACTCATTGACCGCGGAGCACTGATGCTTGTTCAAGCCCTAGATATTCCATATGATCAAGCACGAGGCCTTCTTCTAGAGGCGGGTAGTGTAAGGCGTGCCATGATGCAACACCAAAGTATGTCCAGCTCTTGAGTGTATTCCTAATTCTTGAAAGTGGTGCCACAAAAGTGGCTTGGTTGGCTGCTGATGCCAATCGTGTTTTCCGACAAGGCGAGCTTGACGGTCTGCATCCTTTTTTAAGTTCTGCCCAAGATTGGCAACAAGGTTTGTCCACCTTGCAAGCAGTTGTAAATGAGTTGCAGGTCAAGCAAATCTACTATTACGGTACGGGCTGCTCTCAGGAAGCGGGGTGTACGATTGTGCGCCAAAATTTGCGCTCCTTCTGGCCGGATTGCACAGAGGTTTCTGTAAATAGCGATCTATTGGCAGCTTCTAGAGCGTGTTGGCAAAGACAGGAAGGTATAGCCTGTATTTTGGGTACGGGCTCCAATGCCGCCTGGTACGATGGAGCGCAAATTCGGCAGAAGCGAGGTGGCATAGGCTATGTGTTAGGAGATGAAGGAAGTGGTGCCGACCTTGGCAAGCAGCTCCTGGTAGCCTTTTTGAATGAGCAGCTTCCGGATGCTCTTATGCAGGTTTTACGTCAAGACTATGGACTTGATCGTGCCGTTATTATCGAAAGAACATACAAGGACGCCAATCCTAGCCGCTTCTTGGCGCAGTTTGCACCTCTCGTCTGCGAATGGAAACATCAGAGCGCTTTCTTGCAAGACCAGGTTTGTGCTCGATTCCAAATACTTACCAGAAACTACCTTTTTCCACTTTGCCAAGCTGCTGATCATACGGCGGTTGGTTTTGTAGGAAGTATTGCCGTGAATTTTGAGGCAGAACTGGCTGCAGCACTAGCAGAAAAAGGTCTCAAAATTCATGAGAATTTGGGTAACCCAACGGCAGAATTACTTCGTTTCCACCAATCATGATTTAACCAAAGTGCAGGTTCAAGTTTAACAAATAGCGAAATTTGAATTATATTTGGTAACCCGCCGTGTAAGTTTATCATGAACTCCTCCCCTAAAGAACGGCATTCGACCTAGCATTTCCCGTACTGAACGAATTTTTATCCTGTTGTCGAGTACAGCAGGACTGTTTCTACTATTACTCATATTCAAAGCACACATTCATGAAAAAGCAAGTTCTTATCATGTCAGGGGTAGGATTATTAGCCCTTGCGTTTCTATTCACCCAATGCGAAAACACAGGTTCTGCGGGTTCTGACGATGGTGGCACCACAACGAACCTTATGAAAATTGTCAACCCTAATCACCCAAATGTAGAGGTTGAACCAGCTATCCGTTTTCCGGACTTCGGAGCAATGGAGGACCCTGGTAAGTATGACGGCAGAGTGTTTCTGTTGAGTCAAGATTTTCCTAAAAAGAAGCCAGCTGTAGACGCAGGTGTAGAAAAGATTTTCGCTATCGATTTTAAAACCAACTGGGAGGAATATGCTCTTGCTGTACGTGATTACGTATTGGAGGGCAATGGTAACCCAACAGACGTTGCTAACTCGTTCTACTTGGAAGAGAATACCGTACGTCCGTGGTACCACGTGCCATGGCAGCACTGGGGTTCAACTGGTCGGGAAGGTATTCATGGTCTTACGAGAGAAGGTCCGATTGCTGAGAAAATGTTAGCGCAGTCACAGACTGAAACCTCTTACGCTTATGCCGTGGGTTTCTATAATGATTTGGGAGGCTATCACATTGGTCAGGTATGGCCAGAGGTAGGCGCTCCGGTATTCGACAAGCTATTAGCGGGTAACAACTTCCCGGTAGGTACGGTAGTAGGTAAAGTACTCTGGACCACACTGGACGGATCCCAAGTGCCTTATTTGAACAACCCTGTTACCTGGGATGCTTACGTCTACGGTAAGGATGTGCCGGGTAGTGGTGTGCCAGACTCTGTTGACACCCGCATGGTAGCAAAAGTTAACCTGATCCAGATGGATATCATGGTTCGTGACGAAAGAGCGGCCTCCACTGGTGGCTGGGTGTTCGGCACCTTTGTCTACAATGGCGATCTTAACAGCGAAGATCCTTGGAAAAACCTTCAGCCTGTAGGTTTGATGTGGGGTAATGACCCAGAAGAGAACCTGAGTAGCAATAACCCAACGCCGACGGAGACGATTATTAATCCAGCACTGACGGAGACCATGATTAATACCGACGAAAGCATGCCGGCCATGCACCTGGGGTGGGGCTCCCGCCTAAACGGACCAGTGGATAACCCAAACTCTAGCTGTATGTCTTGCCACAGTACAGCGCAGTATCCTGGTGTGTCGGCGATTATGCCATTCCTGAATAAGCCGAAGGTCGATATTCCTCCAGTAGGAACTATTGCCAGCGATGCCTGGATGGAGTGGTTCCGTAACGTACCCTGCGGTACGGCATTTAATGAAGGTCAGGCGATCAGCTTTGACTACAGTTTACAACTACAAAAGAGTGTTGAGAATTACATTGAATACCTCAATACCACAAAGGATGGGCTTTATTATCTCCAATATTGGGATAGCCCATATAAAGCTGCGCGTAACGCAGTGGTATCAAGTAACTAACGCTTAGCCAAACAAGCAATCCTTTGAACTATGTGAGAGCCGTCTTCGCCCCTTGGTGAAGGCGGCTTTTTAGTGGGAGGCTATAATTCCCAGTATTCTGCTCGAGGAGGTTTTCCGCGATTTACCACTAGTGATGCACCAGTAACAACGCGTATCTTATCTGCCAAGGTGAATAATTCTTGATAGTCGCCCTCCTGATCAACTCTGACCAATTGGCCATTATCCAGTTTTAATTCCAAAGCGCCAAAGGGACTGCTGTTCTCACTGTCATCATGCCAATAGTAGCGGATCACCGTCACAATGCCGCCAGGTTCCTTCGTTTCGTTGTCGTATTCAAAGCGGAGGTTGTTGCTGTTTAGCAATATTCGCTTCTGTGTATGTAGGTTTGCTCTTTTCGCTTGTAACTCCTTTATTATTCGGAATAGCAAATAGACGAGAATCCCTACTCCTAGCCATAAGAATACCGGAGAGATGCCGGAGCCGCCGCTTCCAAATAATTCTCTCAAGGTGAAGAGGAGAACTACAGCAACAGCGATTAGGGCAAAGATGTATTTAACAACCGCTGCCTGCTTGGCCTGGCGCGTCTTTTCCAAGTGTAACTCTCCCTCCAACTCGATGACGTTTATCCGGTTTTCTTCCTTGGACCACTCTGCAGCGAAGAGGCTAGGATCATCAAGGTCAATCCCATTTTCCTGGCAATAGGCTCGAATTTCTGCTTTAGTTACATCCGAAATAGTGGATGCTTTACTAGCTAAGTAGTGGAGTTCATTTCCGCGAAAAACACTGAAATCTGGCATTGGAGATTGTTAGGTGCACATGTGATGTCCAGACAAGATAGTTAGAAGTGTATTCAATTGAAATAAAAAACGCCCCACTCCAAGGAGTAGGGCGTTCAAATGGATTGTAGAACAATCACTAGACCAAAAATAGTGAGGTAAGACGCAGCTTACCCGACTACTTTTAAATCTCAGGATCGGGTGGTGTATTGGGGTTATTATCCCGCTCTGTGAACGGGTAAGGGTACCAGTTTCTATTTCTTTCCGGGCTAGCATCATTCGGGCCTGGGCGGCCAAAACGCTTGCTGTCGCCGAGGCGAAGGCCAGACATCATCAACTCCATACAACGATTGGCGTAGATGGCGTCTAGCACGGCTTCTTGTGTCTCAGCACCACTGTATTCTGATAAACCAGCACCAATGCCGAAGATGTCGTCACTTGGCTGCTTCGTGAGTACCTCATTCAGCGCAGCAATCGCATCTGACAGTTGATTCTGACGAGCATAAGCTTCGGCCTTGATCAGCATCATTTCACCTGGTAGGTAAATTGGAACACCGTCTGTGTTGCCATCAAAGAAGGCTGCTGCGCGGAAGTCGTTCGCATCCGGCATTAAATCCTGGAAATAGAACGGTAAGCGTTGGTCAGCAGCGTCGGGCTGCAAATCAGCAGGAAGGCCGAGTGTGAGGTCAATAGGCTGGTAGACATTGTTGGTTAGAATCGATACAAAGGCGATCGGATTCGGATTTACGTCATCATACGTGAAGGTAGAAGCAACACCTAAATCGACAGCGTTGGCGGCGGTAATGGCGTTGCCATATTGGCCATCAATCAAGTAATAGCGTGCCAGCAAAGCATTAACCGTATTAGGAATGTCGATGCCAGACGGAATACGATCCAGCAAGCCACCATCATCACCAGTAAGCAGATTGCGCGCGTTTTCTAAGGAGCCAATCGCTGACTTAATAGCATCAGCACGACTAGAGAAAGCAGCGTTTTCTTCTGTTACCAGTGGGATTTGTTCGAAAAATTCAGCCATTGTACCATTCGACAGGGCCTGGAAAATGGAAGCATAAGCAACTGTCCAAGCACGTGCGTTGGCATCTGGGATAATATCTGCAGCACCAATCACTTTATCTGCCTCGTTGCGGGTCAGCAGGCACTGTTCCCAGATATTGGTTACGATACCGTTACTACCGGGTAGGTCGGCATAACCTAATGAAACCTCATTCTCAGAGATATTACCAGGGTTGATCAAACGCAATTCATTCGTAGTGAAACCAGCGCCAGCTACAGTTGCGTAAACGGGGCTCTGACGGCCCACCGAAAAGCGCGTTTGTGCTCCAACAGCTAGGGCAATTACCCCATCAGGCGTACTGAGTACTTGATCTTCAGTGGCAGCACCAGGATTGGTGAAATCTTTTTCACAGGCCATCAGGCCAAGCATGGCAAGAACCAAGAGACCTGCATTTTTGAAATATATCTTGAAACGATTCATCATCGTAAATTTTATTGGATGGTAGGATTTAGAAATTGGTCTTCAAGGTCACTGTATACACTCTAGGAATTGGCACCTGGCCAAAGTTGACACCGCGCATCAGGTTACTCTGACCACCAGCGTTTACCTCAGGGTCATAACTGCTGAAGTTGTCGAAAGAGAAGATGTTACGTCCACCAACTGTCAAAACAGTGTTGTTTAACGCACCGTCAAATAGCTCTGGGAAAGTATAGCTCAAAGTGAACTCACGCAGCTTGGTGAAGCTACCATCACTGATTCGCCAATCCAGGATTGGATAGATAGACCATACCCAACCACGAGGTAGCTCGCCGGTTAGCTCTTGCTCTGCAAACTCTCCAATTCCTACACCTTGGCGAGTACGCTTGTCGGCATCAAAAACATCAACACCCTGTACAGATTCGAAGAGGAATCCAATACCGAAGTTGCCAATCTTGATGTCAGAACCAAAACCAAGTACATAGTCAGGATTTGGATCACCAATTACTCTACGAAGTGGGTCGCCGCTTGGCTGACCATCCGCATCACGTCCTGGTGTCATCGTGGCTACATCACCACGTTCTTGTTGGCGCAAGCCTTCAGGAGTAAGGAGCATGCTACCATCAGAATTAGTAGCCTGGTAAGTACCATAGAATACACCAATTGGCTCACCCTCTACCAGGAATAGTGGAGCTCCTGTTACGTTAGGAATACCAATAAGGGTCTGTCCTAAGTTGAATACCCGGTTGCGGTTACGGCTGAAGTTAGCGAAGAGGTCAACATTGATTTTGCTCGTGCGTACAGCAGTAGCAGTAAGGGCCAATTCAATACCCTTATTCTCCATGTTACCTACGTTGGTGGTGATTTCCTTACCCCCTTGAGATGCGGGTAGTACCCGCCGAACAAGAAGATCTTCGATATCCTGCTGGTAGTAAGTAGCAGAAAGGCCGATTCGATCATTGAACAGTGATAAATCAGCACCAACCTCCAATTCGGTTTGGCGCTCTGGCTTTACGTCCGGGTTAGCGAGCGTGTTACTGGCATTGATCACGAGTTCACCATCCAGGTTGCCACTCACGAAGTTGTTGAAGCGGTCGTAAGGTGCAATACCGGTAAGGTTACCAGCCTGACCCCAAGAAGCCCGGAGACGCAGGGTAGAAATCGCATCGCCGATGCCACTACCTTGCCAGAAGTCTTCGTCAGAAATCAGGTAACTACCACTCACCTTAGGATAGAACTGCTCCCGATTGTCAGGGCTGAAGGAGCTCGCTCCATCAATACGTCCAGCTAGGGTCAAGAACAGGCGATCATTCAGGCTGAAGGTTTGCTGTAGGTAGTAACCCCAGATCTGCAAACGATTGATATCCGAACGTGGATTAAACACAACAGCCGCTCCATTTACTGTCTCTACAAAAGGAGCCAGCGCACGACCGTCAGCTACAGAATACTGGTTCTTTGAGAATTGAGAAGAGAAACCAGCCTGAGTAGTAGAGGTAATGGAAGAAGAAAGTGAAGTAGTGTATGACGAGTTAATGTCGTGGTTCATCTGGAACACTTGATTGCTCGCTGATGAGGCATAACCGTCATTGAAATAACCAGGGTTTACTGGGCTGTAAGGGTATGGGGGGATAAAGGTGTTACCCAGTTGGTTGTAGGTATCGGTACCGGCTAGATAGGTGATGTTGAAGCCCTCGAAGGGGAACAACGAAATTTTGATATCAGCAATAGCACGGTTGACCTCCTGGTTGATGTCAAAGTCCTCAATTACACTAAGTGGGTTGACACGCGTAGGCTCTACCGATTGTAGGTTGCCCAGCTCGTCGCGTTGGGTGATATCCCAGATGTTGTTGGTGATGTTTATGGCGTTGATTGGACTCCAGAATACATTGCCGTCGGGCTTTTCGTTTGAGAACGAATTGTTATAGTTCAAACCAACAGAGAAACTCATCCAATCGCTTACTGTCTGGTTGTAGCGCAGGCGAGCACCATAGCGGCGGAAATCGGTATTACGGACTATACCTTCATTGAAGGTGTAATTCATGGCCGCGTAGTAATTGGAGCTTTCATTACCTCCGCGAACGGATAAGTGTTGGTCTGTTCCGATACCAGTCTGGAATACTTCATCCTGGTAGTCGTAGCGAGTAACGGGTACTTTATCGGTGGAGAAGTTACGACCTACGGTAAGACCGCCAGTAACCGGATCAGAACCGGCAATAGGGTAGAGGCGTTGGTCGGCGCTGCCAAATTGCTCGCCACGGAGATTGATGTAAACCGTCTCACGGATTTCGTTCACATTCAATCCTGAGCTCAAGGTGATTTGCGGAGCACCGGATTTACCTTTCTTGGTAGTGATCAAAACAACACCGTTTGAAGCTCGCGAACCATAAATGGCTGCTGCTGCGGCACCGTTGATGATCTCCACACTTTCGATGTCGTTCGGGTTCAAGTCGGCAAGGCGGTTTGTACCTGGGCGTGCTGCACCTGCAGATACATTGGTGTTGGTCACATTGCTAGTAGCTGCACTGATAACCACACCATCTACAATATAAAGCGGATCAGAGCTACCCAAAATGGAGCTTGACCCCCGAAGGCGTACGGAGAACCCTCCTGCAGGATCACCAGAGTTCTGCACAATTTGTGCCCCGGCTACCCGTCCTTGAAGTGAGTTTAGTACTCCTTGCGGATTGGCATTAGTAAGTTGGTCTGCCTTAACAGAAGTGATGGAGTTACCTAAGGAACGGCGACTAGAAGTAACCGAAGAACCAATAACAACTACTTCATCCATCCGGAGAACATCCGTTCCCAATTGGCTATCCATCGTGAAAGTCTGATCGTCGCTTGTGACGTCTATCGTTTGGGCTACGGTTGCGTAGCCTACGTAGGAGAATTGTAATTCATAAGCGCCTGCTGGCCCTTTTCCTTCTACAGTGTAAGTACCATCAATATCGGTGATGGAGCCCGTACCCAAGCTTGGGATCAGTACGGTAACCCCGATTAACGGGGTGTTGTCCTCGTCGACGACAGTGCCGCTGACGGTGAAATTTAGGTCTTGTGCGCTAAGCGCAAATCCGGATAATAGCAAGAGTAAAACCGGTAATAAGCGGTGTAAAGCGTAGGTTTTTTGCATAGCCTCCAATTTTAGCGTCTTGTTCGGAGGCCTAAACTCGGGCTGACTGTGTTGTTGGCTTGTCTTGGATACAGCAGTAGAATACGAGTAAGGCGACGGAATACGGACGCAGATGGTTAGGATTGTAAAATTCTCTCAGGAAATAGCATAAAGCCGCAGCATAACGCTATTTTCAGGGCATATTTAAGCAATTTTTTTCGAAAAAATGCCAGAATTGGCCAAAAATATTGCATATTACTGCAATAAAATAGGTGTATTTTCCAGCATTTGAGTCTGACCTACCGCTTTGTGCAGTTTTTTGCAATATTATTCGAGGATTGCTGCAATAAGGGGAGGATGCGCTTTGATTGCGATGATTTTATTATAATTAGCTCGGTGCCTAACTTGTAAACACAATGCTAAAAAAGGAAAGACAAGCCCTCATTTTACGGGAGGTTAATATCCACAACAAGGTGCTTCTTAGTGATCTAAGCGAGAAGTTTGAAGTATCAGAAGACACTATTCGCAGAGACTTGCAAGAACTCGCAGCGAAAAACCGCTTAATCAAAGTAAGGGGTGGTGCTTTGTCTCGTTCCTATCATTCCTATTCCTACAAGGAGAATGATATCTATGCTTATCAGGAGAAAACCATCATTGCTCGTAAGGCGATAAGCATGCTGCGGGATGGCATGTTAGTATTGATGAGTGGCGGTAGTACTAATCAGGAAATTGCGCGAATACTACCGCATGAGCTTCGTGCTACTTTTCTCACTCTTAGCCTTTCTACTGCTCAGCAGTTACTGGAACATCCTAATTGCGAAACCATCTTCTTGGGAGGGCTACTCTCTCCTACCGCAAAAATTACCATTGGAGGAGAAGTCATCAGTCAGTTGAGTCAGGTTCGGCCAGATATTTGTTTCCTTGGCGCAAATGCCATTGACCCTGAGGTAGGACTGACAGATTCAGATTGGGAAGTGGTAGTGGTGAAGCGAGCTATGATGCAGGCTTCCTCAAAGAATGTGGTACTTTCCATTGCGGAGAAGTTGGGAAGTATGCAAAAGATTAAAGTAAGCTCGCTATCAGATATCGATTACCTGCTTACAGAGCTGCACCCAGAGCATGACCAGCTAATGCCTTATCGAGAAGCAGGTATAAAAGTGATTTAGGGCAACGAATATCGAAGCCTAAAATAGCTGTACTGCGACTTTGGTGGCCGATAAAAAAGTTGAAGTCCTATTCTTGTAAAGGAAATCCTAGCGTTTACAATTGATGGATGCTGGACAATTGAGATGACCCTTCTGGGTTACTTGACCAGTGCCTTGATGCACTCGCCGTTCGTAACCAGGGCATTGTTTACAGGTATAGACGACCCATTCACCCTCTTTTCTCTTGTCTTGCTTATGATGGGCGTAAAGCGCCGCTTCGGTGATAGGAAATACTGTTTGCATAGCTGATGTCAGATTGTGTCACTGGCGGCCTGTCAGTGTGTAGTTCATGTTCCGGGGGGTAGTAGCTTTTGTAAATGCTACTGGCCGCTATATTATGCTTTCTTGTATACGTAGAGGTGGCCTGTAGGTTTCGTGCAGAAACTGATTTTTTTACACTGTGAGTAGATCAATCAGATGTTAGAAGACTTATCTTTGTGCCATGAATACAACGAATCCCACCATTCACATGGTTGACCTCAAAGGTCAGTACCAGAAAATCCAAGATGAACTCGATCAGGCCGTACTGGATGTTATCCGTTCCGGTGCATTTATTAATGGCCCGGCAGTTAAGCAGTTTCAGGCAGATATGGAGGCTTACCTCGAGGTAAAGCACGTTATCCCATGTGCCAATGGAACCGATGCACTGCAGATTGCACTAATGGCCTTAGGCCTCGAGCCAGGAGACGAAGTTATCGTGCCAGCTTTTACCTATGTAGCTACGGCTGAGGTGATCGCCCTGCTCCGCTTGACTCCCGTAATGGTGGATGTTGATCCAGAGAGTTTCAATGTGACAGCTGATATTATTGAAGCAGCAATCACAGATAAGACCAAAGCCATCGTGCCAGTCAATCTCTTTGGACAGAGTTGTGATCTAGCTCCGATTATGGAACTAGCCCGCAAGCACAATCTTTACGTAGTAGAAGATAATGCTCAGGCTATTGGTGCACGTTACACCTTCCCTGATGGTACAGTAAAGGCTGCCGGCGCAGTTGGAGATATCGGTTGTACTTCCTTTTACCCGTCTAAGAACTTGGGCGCTTATGGTGATGGCGGTGCTATCTATACTAATGATGATGACTTAGCCGCTCGCATTCGCATGATGGCCAATCACGGACAGGTTCGTCGTTATTACCACGATGAAATCGGCGTGAACTCTCGCCTAGATTCTATTCAGGCAGCAATTTTGGGTATTAAGCTTCGCAATCTTGACGATTACAACACTACGCGTCGAGC
The DNA here is from genome assembly GCA_913057725.1 of uncultured Lewinella sp. Classification (GTDB taxonomy): domain Bacteria; phylum Bacteroidota; class Bacteroidia; order Chitinophagales; family Saprospiraceae; genus Lewinella. The sequence goes on along the minus strand of CAJXOS010000012.1, from coordinate 8,958 downwards.
TGCAGCAGACCACTATGATCAGGCTTTTGCCGATGTCGCAGAGCTTATTACGCCAAAGCGCCAACACAATAGTACGCACGTTTTTCACCAGTATACCCTCCGCGTGACGAATGGTCGCCGCGACGAGCTACAGGCCTATTTGAAAGAAGCGGGTATTCCGAGTATGATTTACTACCCTGTGCCACTTTACGAGCAGGAGGCATACAAAGGGAAAGCAGCGAATGACGTTGATTTCTTGCCGGTTACTGATTTGCTTTGCAAAGAGGTTATCAGCTTGCCTATGCACAGTGAGTTGGATGAGGATACGCTTACTTACATCAGTGATAAGGTCAAGGCCTTTTTCGCTTAAGGAGCCTGCTTATGAGCGCTACCTTTTTTGTACATCCGTCGGCTATCATTGATGATGGTGCCCAAATTGGTGCGGGTACCAAAATCTGGCATTTCTGTCATGTAATGCCTGGTGCCGTCATTGGAGGGAGTTGTTCTTTAGGGCAAAATGTATTTATCGCGAACAAGGTTCGCCTCGGCCGCAATGTCAAGGTGCAAAATAATGTTAGCCTGTACGAAGGGGTAGTCTGCGAAGATGATGTTTTTATCGGGCCCAGTGCAGTATTCACCAATGTCATCAATCCTCGAAGTGGTGTTATTCGAAAACACGAATACAAAGCCACCGTCTTGGAGCAGGGGGTAAGCGTTGGCGCAAATGCGACAATCGTTTGCGGTGTTCGTCTGGGAACCTATTCCTTTGTGGGAGCAGGTACTGTGGTGACAAAGGATGTGCCTGCCTATGCATTAGTAGTGGGTAATCCGGCTAGGCAAATTGGTTGGATGAGTGCTAATGGTCATCGCCTACACTTTGATGGGGAAGGGCAAGCACGTTGTGAAAGCGGTCAGCTGTATGTGCTGCAAGACGGGCAAGTTAGACCTGTCTCAGAATAGCTCGTTTATCACTTACTAGCATGAAGTTTCCTCCAACATCTAGGCAATAGCTGTTGGGAAAGACCTTGCGAAAGGTCTTCTCATAAAATCGGCTGCTGGCTTTTTTGTCTTCGGCATTATAGGCAAGCCGGTTGAAAAGAAGCACACCACCATCGCTGAGCAAGGTGGAAGCTTGAGACAAGAAGTCTGTCGTTTCGAATTGTGGCGGTACCACGTCATCGTCAAATAAATCTATACAAATTAGATCGTAGGATGCTGGGCTCAATTGCTGTACAGCGATCGCGGCATCGGCCGTAATCATATGGATTGGGCTTGCCAGATTGTTGAGCGCATAACGATAGGCAAGATCAACTACCTCTTCATCGATTTCTACTGCGGTATAGGTGCAATCTTTTTCGTGCAATTCTTCGAGTATCACAGGGATACTTCCTAAACCCAAGCCCAGGATCAAGACTTCCTGAAAAGGGTACTCCTGCCAGTTCCAGCGTTCAAAAGTACGAGAGAAGTTGGTGTAGAGGTCTCCAAAAGAGTAGACGGCATTAGCTGTGCTGAGTTGGTACCTGCCCTTGGATAAGCTCACATACAAATGCGGGTTGTAATCACTGCTGGTACTCTCGAGATGAATCTCGAACAGGTAGCTCAACCAAACTTTCCAGCGTGGAGCAGGCATAGGTATGGTAGTTAACCGAATAAACGAGTCGTACCGTGTGAGCTTACTTGCTAGACTCCCACCGACGATATTTAGCAGTGTCTTCGTAGATACGCAACAAAATTAGGCGATCCTGTACGCTCAATTCTTGCCCACGACGCGCCATAACACGTTCCATCATATCAAAGGTCTTGCTGGTGCGGTAGGTGCTAAAACCACTGGCGCCGCCCCAAGCAAAGGAGGGCACAAAATTGCGCGGGAAACCTGTGCCAAATATGTTAGCAGCTACGCCCACCACTGTACCTGTGTTAAACATGGTGTTGATGCCAACTTTGGTGTGGTCTCCAAGTACTAAGCCGCAGAATTGGTGGCCAGTCTTCAAAAATCGCTCAGCCGGGTAGTTCCATAGCTTCACTTCCTCATAGGTGTTCTTGAGGTTGGAGCAATTGGTATCTGCACCAATGTTACACCACTGCCCAATAGCTGAATTCCCGAGGTAGCCTTCATGACTCTTATTGCTGTTCGCTTGGAATACCACGTTGTTGACTTCGCCACCCACCTTACATTTTGGGCCGAGGGTAGTTGGGCCATAAATTCTTGCTCCCATTTTTAGGACAGAGCCCTCACCCATAGCCAAGCCTCCACGAATCAAGGACCCCTCCATGACCAGCGCATTTCGTCCAATATAGACGGGGCCGTTTTGGGTGTTAATCGTAGCACACTCTATCGTAGCACCTTCCTCAATAAACAGACGGTCAGCAGGTCCTATGAGGCGGTTGCTGTCTGATAACGGCTGGCTGGTCCGGCCCGCTGTTAATAGTTGAAAGTCTGCCTCTAGCGCCGCTTTGTTCAAGTGGAAGATGTCATAGACACCACGTAGCTTGAGTATTTCTGTCTCACCCGCCTCAAAACCTGACAGATCTCCAAAGTCTTCGTCCTTAATCAGCTTTTCGATCTGTTTGCCGGTGAGCTTAGTGGCAAGTAGTTCGCCATCGAGGAGAATGGCCTCGTTAAAGTCGAGTTGTTCGATAAGGCGAACCATCTGTGCTGTTGGCAGCAGTGAGCCGTTAACGAGAAAGTTCTCTTCCCCGTAATCCATTTCGAATTTTTCGGTCAGATAGTCCTGAGTAAGGAAAGAAACGGGGCAATTCATGACGCGTTCCCACTTCTCACGAATGGTGAGGATTCCAATTCTTAATTCGCCTACTGGCCGGGTGTAGGTCAGTGGCAAAAGATGTTCACGGGTCTCGTTGTCGAAAAGAATGAGATGAGCCATAGGGGTGTGGTGAGCTAGAGAATTAGTCAAAAATAAAAAAGTCCCAAGCAGCGCAAGGGCCGATTAGGACTTTTTCGTTCGTAACCAGACAATCGTCTGCGCTTACTTCTTAGCGAATTTGGCAAATTTCTTATTGAATTTGTCGATACGACCAGCGGTATCTACAAACTTCATCTTACCCGTAAAGAACGGATGAGACTCACTGGAGATTTCTAGTTTCACCAGTGGATATTCTTTGCCATCTTCCCAGCTTACATTCTCCCTTGAAGGAGCGCAAGAGTAAGCCAACCATGATTTGTCAACCGAGATGTCACGGAAGACAACCAGGCGATAATTATCGGGATGGATATCATTTTTCATGGCGGTAATATTTCCTGTTCAAATTCGGACGGCAAAGATAGATTTATTTTCTGTAAAATCAACAGCCTCAGTGGGTTTTTTATTTAACCATCTCTCTGGCACCATTACTGATCGTTGATCCGAAGAAAATTGCATTGGCCAAAAGCTTGCTTGTGCCAAACCAAAAGGCTCTAAAAGCAGGCTCTTGCATCATAGAAATTGTGCGTCCGCCACCACGGCCACTAATAATTATTGCTGCAGAACCGGAGATAGCTTCCAGGCTACTTGGATGTACATAACCACTCAATAGTGGATCTTCCGTAAATCGTATTGGTGTTGCGTAAGGATTCTCGCTAGGCTTATAAAATAGATTGCCGCGCTGGAATACCGGAAGATCCGTACGTTCAAATCCGTAAAGGAGTGGATGAGAGAGGTCTACTTCGGTATTGAAGATAGAACCACCCAATACTCGGCCGCCGCCATCACGACTCAATTTGCCGTAAGGACGTTGTTCCCGATCGTCCTCGGCTACTTTCACTGAGGTCAATTGAGCCAATTTATTACTTGCGCACCAGCTGTTGGCCCGCTTTTGAGCAATGAGGGTGCCGCCAGCGCTTACCCAATCCCGTAGCTTTTCGGCTTGGCCATTGCCCCAACGATAGCTGCCATTTGGCATAATGATGACGTTATACCGATCAAGGTCTGCTCGGCGCATGTCCTCCGTAGCAATCTTAGTTACCGGAATGTGGTAGCGTTGGTCCAGCAAGTGCCAGTTGGTACCGGCCTCATAGCTAGTGATGCCATCACCGACGAAGACCGCTACTCGGGGCATTTGCAAAGTCTCATATTTACGGCTACCGAGGTCTGGTCCATCTGAGCTTAGTCCGGTTTTTACACCGTACATCGAAACGCCTGTTTCTGCAACACCAGCTTTTACCAACTCATAGATATCAGCACTACTGTGATCTCCCTGGTTGGCTACCGGGAGAATTACGGTTCCAGCTGCGTATTCCTCGCCGTCAATAATAGAAGCTTCGGTAGTGACCTTTAGGCGAAGGCCTTCATCCATTAGTGCGTAGGCTAGCTTAGGTGCATAAAAGTCATCCCAAGGCAACAGGTAGGCGTAGTTGCTCTGCTGTGTTTCGGCTGTTACTGCGCCTGGTGCAGTAGTTAACTGATCTCCAAGGCGTGGACTTGAATTCAATTCCGCATATGGCAAATTGCAGGCCATAGGCAAGGTCCAGGTAGAGATATCATAGAACAAACTGTCTTCGAATTCGAGAATCGGATCGAATACGGCTTTGATGAAACGGTATTGGTTTTGCTGCAGTGGCACCACATATGCCTCATTAGCTGCAAAAGATTGACCTCCTGCGTTTACATCGCTGGCAAGTGGATAGATTTCTACCTCGTGCACCATGAGCATGTCAATCAAATGCCGGGCGCGGCTGTCATCACTATCTGTGCCAAATACGTAACCGTATCGTCTTTCGGCAGCGGCCTCTTCCTTAGCGGTTTGGAAGAATTCCCGTTGGAAGCCAAGGATGTCGTTCTTTAAGCCCACTACTGCTTCGTGCGTACTCAATGAAGTACGAACTTGGTTGCGGATCGTAAAAGGGAAGGTTAAAAGCCCATTGTCGCTTTCTTGTATGTGGCCACGCGAACTAGCCTGCTCAAATAGAATTCCAATACAACCGTTGACATCCGGATAAGTACTTCCTTTCCCGATATAGTAGTCGTCGTATCCTTCTTTAGAATAATAGAGTGATCCTATTTCATCCAAAGACTTGGCGTGGTAGTTGCCAATAGCTTCTGTCAATTCCTGATTGCGCCAAGGAGTAATCGGGTGAACTCGGCTGGGTTCTCCTGGCATAAAGAAGAAAGTTGAGTTGGTGCCCATCTCATGGTGATCCGTCAGTACATTGGGTTTCCAGTCATGGAAAGTTACAACTCGACCACGGCCTTCCGGGTGCTGAACGGGCAACCAATCCCGGTTCAAGTCGAACCAGTAGTGGTTGGTGCGGCCGCGAGGCCAACTTTCATCGTATTCCCTATCCATAGGGTCGGCTGTCATCGTCAGGTTCTTATGCATGTTGGCCCAGGTACTGAAGCGTTGGAAGCCGTCAGGGTTGTAGCAAGGGTCAAAAAGAATGATGGTGTTGTCCAGTAATTCGTCAATAACTTCACCCTGGCCTGCTGCCAAATAGTAGGCTACGAGTGGAGCTGCATTTCCACCGCTAGGCTCATTACCATGGATGCTGTAGCCCTGGTAGAGTACTAATGGAGTATCATCAAGGTTGACGTCAGCTGAAATATCTGGATCGGTTAGGGCTACGTGCCGGGCTTTGAGGTCGTCCAGCTGGGCATGATTCTCCGGACTGGTTATTGTCAAATAGATCAGCGGTCGTTGTTCGTGGGTGCGGGCGTACTCAGTGAGTGTGATCCGTGGTGAGGACGCTGCCAATAGCCGCATGTAGGATAGTTGAAGGTCGTGGCTAATGTGCCATTCTCCAATCTGCCAACCTAGAAACGACTCTGGCGTAGGTATAGCCGGATCATAGGCAATATCCGGTAAATAATAGGTGAGTTCTTGTTTCTGGGCTTGGCCAGGCACAAAAAACAGTAGGCTTAGGCAAAGGATAAGGAGATTTCTGAGTTTCATACTAGTCTTGGTTAGTACAGATTAATGTAGGCAGAATAAATGCGAGCTTTTCCTGGCTTCTGTAGAAGTCCCGGATTGTGCATTGGTTTACTTGATAAGAGTTAATTCATACTGAATGCTACTCTAAATGCAATGCGGAAAAGCTGTTAGCCTGCCTTTTTAAGGAAAATAGAGATATGCTCAAGGTAGTTCATACCTTGCAGTGAATACCCCATTAGAATCAGTTAATCACGAACCTGTGTCATCGGAAGACCTTAAGTTGTTAAGCATAAAGCCTTCCAATTTATTAGGAGAAGAGGCGCTGGGCTTCGTGGAACGTCCGCTGAGTTGGCCCATTGATCCAGACAATTATAAGTTGGAATGTACTTGTTTGCAGTGCTTTGATAAATTTGAAATCAAGATTACTCCCTTTGTGTCTCAACCAAATCAGTATGGCTTTGGGTATTTACAAGATCGGTTTCAACTATTGAGTGAGGACGATATGCCACGCGTGCGTTTTCGAATCGAGTTAAAAGAGCACTTGGAGTTACGTCCAAGGCCATATCGTATAGGTAGCTGTCCTGCTATAGGGAGGCATTTGCAGTGCCCTAGTTGTGATACGTCATATCTGATGATATTTTCTGTGGGAGAACAGCAACCCTCTCGAGATTCTATCTTTGTAGCTGGTGTCTGGCATGTGGCTAGCAGCTGTTCGCTGTGATACTACTTCTGCTGCTTCTCGAGTACCTCAACTTCGAACAGTAATATTTGGTTAGGAGGCACTATGGTACGGCCCATACTACTAACCAGCCCCTCTTCTCCATAACCTAATCGGCTGGGCACTAGCAGCTGGATTTTTCCTTCCACATTGATTAATTGAAGCCCCTCGTTCCAGGCGTCAATCATATTGCCTACATAAAACTCAAGTGGCCGATCTTGCTTTTTTGAGTCGGCAAATACTGTACCGTCGAGTAGGTAGCCTTTATAGTGGGCGCTGAGAAAATCGCCCCAGGCGATTGGTTCTCCATCCCCTTCTTTAAGTATGCGATAGAAAAGCCCAGAGTTGGTAGGCTTTAGGGGTAGTAGATTCTCAATGGCGTAATCTATGATTTCGTTTTGTTCTCGAGCGGCGCGGCTGGTATCTGTACTCAGATGAGCTGAGAGTTCTAGCAGTACTTCGTCTTCGTTGACTGGGGGTAGTGGGGCACTGGCCTCATCTTCATTAGTAGAAGGGCTATCCGAACTTGAGTTGGAACCACAAGCGGTAAAGAGTAGTAGCGTCAGGAGGTATACGACAGTTCTCATGGTGTAAAGGAGTGTGAGGCCTTGAAATGGTGATGTTCCACAAATGTTAAGGCCTCAAGTTCGGATTTTACCGGCTTTTAACAACATATTAATACCTGTTAATCTGTAATTAAACCCCAGGTTTTGCGTTGCTCTTGCCACTAAACTGTAATAACTTAGTAAGTGTAAAATTACCCCACGAATATGAAAACAGGTGAGTAGAAAATACTCACCTTATTCAAAAAGCCGACTGTCATGAAACAACTTCAAATCTTGCTTGCAGCGGTGATTATCACCACCGCGTTTTCTTGCTCTGATTACGCTCGCTTGGAGCGTAAAGAGGACCGCCTAATCGGGGCCTGGGAATTTGATAAAGCATTCTACCGAAACGATTGGCAAATCTTCCGCGATGATGTGTTCCACGAATTCCGTGGTGATATCATTGAATTCTACGATGACTATAGCGCCGTTTATGACGATGCCAGCGAAGGTGTCATTTTTGATGGCCAATGGGAATTGTTCTTCGAACGTCAATGGGATGGAGATGATGAGGACATCGAATTCTTCCTGGACATGTACTTCTTTGAACCCAACGGAAGTGAATCCTTTGCCTACTTTACTTGCGTGAACTTGATTACCCGAAATAAGCTCCACGTGCGAGCGCGTACCCGCAATGGTTGGTACACATTCAAGTTCCGCAAAATCTAAGTCCTAATACGACAATTCCATATTTTGGACAGCTCTAGGACAACCCCTCTGGCAGAGAGGCTGTTTCTATGAAGTATATTGAGCGTTGGTTGGTGCTACGGTTCCAGCCAACGCTTAAAAGTTGTGCTAGATGAAATATGAGTTTATTGATCGCAAGTTGGGGTCTATCTTCGGCTATACGGATAATTTGCAGAAAGACCAATCCTCTTTTTCTATTGATGCAGGAGTGATTCAACTCCTTTGGAATCGAAACAAGGAGGCAGTCCCTGTTCATATCGATGACCTCGTTATTCACCTTCAGCCGAATCAGCTGGTCACGACGACCTACTTTCAGCACGTTACTTATCCTTCTAATAGCTTACCGCTAAACGCCTTCCTGTTTAATCGGGAATTCTACTGCATTGCTGATCATGATGAGGAAGTGTCCTGCAATGGCATATTGTTTTTCGGTACGCAGGACTTACCAATTATCTCTATTCCAGAAGGGCAGGAGCGGAAGTTTGAGCTTCTACTGCAGGTAATCATTGAGGAGTTTCGCACCGTAGATGGCATCCAAGGGGATATGTTGCAGATGTTGCTGAAGCGTCTGATCATCATCTGTACTCGATTGGCTAAAGAGCAACACATTGTGAAGAATCTCAACGATTCACAAATCGATACCATCCGGCAGTTTAATGTGTTGGTGGATATGCACTTCCGTACTAAACGAAAGGTGAAGGACTACGCGGAGATGTTGCACAAGTCGCCTAAGACACTGTCGAATCTATTCGCTACGTATAATCAGCAGTCACCCCAGCAGATCATTCAAGATCGCGTCTTGCTGGAGGCCAAGCGCCTGATTCTCTTTACGGATAAGCAGACGCAGGAAATTGCTTATGATCTTGGCTTTGATGATCCCGCCTACTTCAGCCGCTTTTTCAAAAAGCAAGCCGGCATGACGCCATCCGCCTTTCGAGAGCAACACCAGTTAGTGGAGGGAGCGTGAGGCTGATCAGTCAAAATGGCGATTAAAATGAAAGTGAAAGTTCTGGACTAACTCAACTAAATTCACTAGCTCAACTAATCCAACTAGCCAATCCTCATTCCCGAGCGTCCCCCCATGTTACCGAGCGTCCCCCGACG
>CAJXOS010000011.1 GCA_913057725.1 uncultured Lewinella sp. | reverse complement strand
CGGAGCTGTCTCGCCTCATGATGGTGCTTAAAATCCATGCCTTAGCGAAAGGATACTCGGGTATTGGTATGGCGGTACTAGATCGTCTATGCTGGCATTTAGAAGCTGATGTTATCCCAGTGGTGCCAGAGCAAGGCTCGGTTGGGGCTTCTGGGGATTTGGCTCCGCTATCACATCTTTTTATTCCCTTATTAGGCGAAGGCCAGGTGTTTTACCAAGGTGAGATTCACGAAACGGCGACAGTGCTCGAGCAATTTGGTAAAGCGCCGCTGACACTTGGTCCAAAGGATGGCCTGGCTCTAATTAATGGTACGCAGTTTATTGCGGCCCATGCTGTTTTGTTGGTAGAGCGCTTCCAGCAATGCCTGGATCACGCAGATATCATTGCGGCATTGATGATTGAAGGACTGAAGGGATCGAAATCTCCTTTTCATCCGAAGTTGCACGAAGTTCGCCCGTACGCAGGAACACAGCACGTAGCTCAGAGAGTTGCGCGTTTCTTGAATGGTTCAGAAATTATGGACTCCCACGAAGATTGCGACCGGGTGCAGGATCCTTACTCTTTGCGGTGTGTGCCGCAAGTGCATGGTGCTTCGCGGCAGGCATGGTTGCACTTAAAGGAAACAGTAGAAGTCGAGATCAATTCGGTGACAGACAATCCAATTGTTTTTTCCACAGACGAGGTGATTAGTGGTGGTAATTTCCATGGTCAACCCTTGGCAATGCCTATCGATTATGCCTGCTTGGCGTTATCGGAATTGGGTAATATATCAGATAGACGATCCTACCTTTCGCTGGAAGGCAAAGCTCCTGGAGTTCCGAAGTTGCTGATGGAAAATACCGGCGTCAATTCCGGCTTTATGATTGTCCAGTACACCTCTGCTGCGCTAGCGAGCGAAAACAAAGGCTTGTGTTTCCCTGCAAGTGCTGATAGTATACCGACATCCTTAGGGCAGGAAGACCACGTGAGTATGGGCTCTATCAGTGGGCGTAAGGCACTGCGTGTATGTGCGAATGTGCAGAAGATCCTGGCTATTGAGTTGCTCTGTGCTGCTCAGGCGGTAGATTTTCATCGCCCACTGAAGTCTAGTGAATTCCTGGATCAGGTGCATCACCGGATTCGTCAGGATATCCCTAAAGCAACGGAAGACCGCATCTTCTCTAAAGATATTAATGAAGCAATTGCTCTACTTGACAGTAAGGCTTTACTTCAGCTCGAACAGGAGCACTTTGATCGCGTCAAAACACCTTTTACTACAGAAGTGTCATTAGTAATATGATTGAAACAAGCGTAAACTTTCAAGAACAGATCCTTCAGGGTATACCGGTTGAGTTGCCTCCCGTAAAGCCCTATCCTGCCGATGCCAATCGTGCACCTCGGCGAAAAGATATTCTTACAGCGGAAGAAAAGAAGCTCGCAATTCGGAATGCCTTGCGTTACTTCCCTAAAGCGTGGCACCAAGAGTTAGCAGTAGAGTTTGCTCAAGAATTGCAAGACTACGGCCGCATCTATATGTATCGATTCCGCCCGGACTATGCGATGTATGCTCGCCCGATATCAGATTATCCAGCACAATCACGTCAGGCGGCATCCATTATGTTGATGATTCAGAATAACCTGGATCCAGCGGTAGCACAACACCCTAATGAACTGATCACCTACGGTGGAAACGGAGCGGTTTTTCAGAACTGGGCGCAGTACCTGCTTACGATGCAGTACCTGGCCCAGATGACGGACCAACAGACCCTACACATGTACTCAGGGCATCCGATGGGCTTATTTCCGTCACATGAAGAAGCACCACGTGTGGTCGTGACGAATGGCATGATGATCCCCAACTACTCCAAGCCCGATGATTGGGAACGCTACAACGCACTAGGGGTAACCCAATACGGGCAGATGACCGCGGGTTCATACATGTATATCGGGCCTCAGGGTATCGTTCATGGTACTACGATTACCGTTATGAACGGATTTCGCAAAACCCTACCAGAAGGGGAGGGCCCTAAAGGAAAGATATTTCTTACGGCTGGCCTGGGCGGTATGAGTGGTGCACAGCCAAAGGCTGGAAACATCGTCGGTTGCATTACTATTTGCGCAGAGGTAAATCCTAAAGCTGCTCGAAAACGCCATGAGCAGGGTTGGGTAGATGTGCTAGTAGAAGATATTGAAGACCTGGTTCATCAAGTTCGCCAGGCGCAGCTTGACGAGGCTACGGTGTCCTTCGCCTATATTGGTAATGTGGTGGAAATATGGGAGCGCTTCTATGAAGAGGACATCTTCATTCAATTGGGCTCTGATCAAACCTCACTTCATAATCCTTGGGCTGGAGGCTATTATCCGGTAGACTACTCCTATGAGGAGTCCAATGAGCTAATGACTTCCGACCCTGAGGCTTTTAAGCAGGCTGTACAGGAAAGTCTGCGTAGGCACGCAGCTGCCGTAAATAAGCACACCGCTAAAGGAACCTACTTTTTTGACTATGGTAATGCCTTCTTGCTGGAAGCATCCCGAGCTGGAGCAGATATCATGGCCGATAACGATATTGATTTCCGCTATCCAAGCTATGTACAGGATATCTTAGGTCCGATGTGTTTTGACTATGGTTTTGGTCCTTTCCGTTGGGTCTGTACTTCTGGGAAGCCTGAGGATCTGGATAAGACGGATGCTATTGCCGCTCAAGTGCTAGAAGAAATCCGAGTGCAATCTCCGGCTGAGATTCAGCAGCAAATGGCTGATAACATCCACTGGATCAAAGAAGCTAAGGCCAATAAACTAGTGGTAGGTTCTCAGGCCCGTATACTTTATGCAGATGCGGAAGGCCGTGCTAAGATTGCCGCAGCATTCAATGAAGCCATTGCTAAAGGAGATATATCAGCTCCAATTGTACTAGGGCGTGACCACCACGATGTGAGTGGAACAGACTCAGCCTATCGGGAGACCAGTAATATCTACGATGGTAGTCGCTATACTGCTGATATGGCGATCCAGAACGTAATTGGAGATAGCTTCCGTGGTGCCACCTGGGTGTCGATCCACAATGGTGGCGGTGTAGGATGGGGAGAAGTAATAAACGGTGGCTTTGGAATGCTGCTGGATGGTTCGGAAGCTGCTGAGCGCCGCCTCCGACAAATGCTGTTTTTTGATGTGAATAACGGCATCGCCCGACGAGGTTGGGCCCGTAATGAAGGTGCCTTAAACGCCATTCGCCGAGAAATGGAACGAACTCCTGATCTACAGGTGACGCTTCCAAATCTAGTGGATGACGATATACTGAATAATCTGTAAAGATCGCTTCTGAAAGTAGCCATGGAGACTCGCGGGCATAGCCCTAGCCAACGAGTAAGCCCGTCTGTCTCTGTGGTTTTTTAGTCTCTTCAGAGGCTGAATCTCTACGAATACCTATCGCTAGGCTTTCGAGCTGCTCTGTCAGATACCATTAGGTGTTATTTTTTACAAAGGAATGTAGACTGACACACTTCGATTTACTCAATCTCTTACCACTATATCATGCTCCATTTAATAGGCCCCTTCACACAGATCTTGCCACTTACTGATCTTCCTACTCGCGGTTCTATTGCTGATGATGAACTGGTGATCGTGGAGAATGGCGGTATTGTCGTCGAAGACGGTAAGGTAGTTGAGGTAGGTAATTTCACTACACTAAGAGAAAAGTATGAATCGGCCACTGTGCAGGTGGTAGGTCAAGCTATGGTAGCCTTGCCGGGCCTTATCGATGCGCATACACATATTTGTTTTGCGGGGAGCCGAGCAATGGATTTTGCTGCGCGAAATGCTGGGAAAAGCTATTTAGAGATTGCTGCTGCTGGCGGTGGTATCTGGAGTACGGTGCAGCACACAAGGGCTGCGAGCGAAGAGAAACTAGCTAAACTGACGCGCAAGCGTCTGGATGTCTTACTTCGCCGAGGTATAACCACGGTTGAGATCAAGAGTGGCTATGGACTTTCTGTTGAGCAAGAACTAAAGCAGTTGCGTGCCATCCAGAAGGCTGGCCAAGGGCATGTAGTGGATGTAGTAAGTACCTGCCTGGCGGCACATATGAAGCCGCGTGATTTTGATGGTGAAGCAGAAGCCTATCTAGAGCATATCTTGCAAGACCTCGTCCCGATTGTAGAGGCCGAGCAGCTTGCTCAACGCTTTGATATTTTCATCGAGCAAAGTGCCTTTACACCAGATCAAGCTATTTCTTATCTGACCAAGCTAAAGGAGCGCGGGTTTACACTGACGGTTCATGGTGATCAATTTACTGTAGGAGGTTCCGCCGTGGCGGTTGAGTGTGGTGCCCTAAGTGTAGATCACCTCGAAGTAAGTGGCGAAGAAGAGGCGGCCTTACTCGCCCAAAGTGATACTATCCCTGTAGTGCTTCCCGGGGCTACAATTGGCTTGGGGTGCCCTTGGGGCAAAGCTCGGCTGATGCTGGATGCTGGATGTGCGTTAGCGATCGCTAGTGACTGGAATCCTGGAAGTGCTCCTCAGGGTAACCTCATTGCCCAGGCTGGTCAATTGGCGGCCTTTGAGAAGCTTTCTACGGCCGAGGTGTTCGCTGGCCTGACAGAGCGTGCAGCGCGAGCCCTTGGTTTTTCTGATCGAGGTACTCTGGGAGGAGGGCAGATTGCTGATATCGTCGCTTTTCCAACCACAGACTACCGCGAAATTCTATACCAGCAAGGTAGTCTTGGACCGTCGCAAGTATGGAAGGCTGGTGCTCCACAGTTGTAACTCATCCTGTTGCCGGAAATAAAAAAGCCGGACTAAACATAGCGCTTAGTCCGGCTCCGAAAATCTGGTATAAACAGAAACGAAAACTCGGTAATTTCTGTCTTTGTGGTTCTATTAACGCATTGACCGTGTCAATCCACGACTAATGCGGTAACTGGCTTTACCTACTAGTAAGCTCAGTGCAACTCCCATTGGGATTCCAATGGAAAAACTGTCAATCATTTGTGCGAAGTAAAGGCCCAACATCAGGCCCAGAACCATCCACCACGCAAATACTGATTTAGGATTGCTTAGACGCTGTAGCATGCTTGAGTTCATTTAGTTTTAGAGCATATTCGCTCCAAATATTTTTAATTATTCATGGGGTGAATCAAAATAACATTGCAAAACTACGTTGGTTTGCTATGTGACGCAAAATTTTTATGAAAATAATGCTTGTTTTTTGTTCTGTTGATTTATAGCCGTTTAGCACATTATATGGCGGGCTGAAAAGCCCTTGAAATGGGGCTTGGTTTACCCAATGTTTACCAAATATGAACTCGCTGTTTTACCCCCTAGCCAAGTTTAATTTTTTGCTAAAAAAATGGCTATCTTGTAGCTCAACCAATCAAAAAATCTACCAAATGAGCTTGAAGGATGATTTAAAGCGGATATTTTTTGGTGCCAAGGCCGTAGCAAAGTCAGCTGCAGAGAAGGCAGCTGAAGCCGCCAAGGAAGCCGGAGGAGACTTAGCAGAAAAAGGAGGGGAGTTGCTGGATAAGGCGAGTGTCAAGGCAACAGAGTTGGGTGAAGAACTGATGGAAAGCACAGCCGAAGCGAGAGCGAAGGCGAAAGATACCTTGGATGATGTCACTGATCGCGTATGGGAAGAGACCCAGCACGCCATGGACAAAGGGCGTGAACTAAAGGGTAAAGCTGAAGACTGGATCGCTGACCAAACAACATCAACAGAGGCGCCTACAGAAACACCCACTGATGATTCACTAGGTTTCAGCGCTGATGAGCCCGAGGAGCCTAAAGCGGCAGCTGAGCCCATTGACTTTGAGGCAGATGATGAAGCTGAACCGCAAGAGCCTGCTGCGCCACGTGAGCCTAGTGCCCTAGAGCAAGCTGGAGATCAGGCTTTAGACGCTGCCGCAAGAGCTGGCGCACAAGCCTTAGATGCCGCTAGCGAAGCTGGCAAGAAGGTGATGGATGTATCAGAAGATATCGGAGGTAAAGTACTAGACGTAGGCGGTAAAATCTTTGATAAGGCGAAAGAACTTGGAGGTGATCTAGCCAACAAGGCTGCTGACATGGTAGAGCGTGCCCAGGATGAAGTAGATCGTGAAACGCTTCAAGATGCTCAGCAAAAGGCAGAGGAGATGGCACGCCAAGCACAGGAGCGTACTGATAATGCCTTAAAGAACACTAAGGATAGTTTACTTGATGGCAAGGATGATTTCTTTGCTCGCGCTGAGCGCTATGCCCAGGGCGACTACCATAATGAAGGTGGAAAAGAAATCACTATCAATACTAATCCAGAGCACGAAGAGCCTAAGCGTGATGGTAAGGCTGCAGGCTTTGAAGATCATGATGGAGACGGTGATGAGATCATCGATGATGCCATCATTGACGAAGATTAATCTAAGCGAGCGTCCTGCTCAATAGACCAAAGAAAGAACCCAGGCTGAACCACTAATGGTCGGCCTGGGTCAAAAAAGGTCATGTTCACTTGACCTTCATTTACGGATATGTTCACGCAAAGGTTGCGCCTCTGCCAGGGAAAATTCCTTATTGGCCGATAATAGCCAGTGGAATTGTTTCTAATTCGGCTCCAGAACTCACCCGCAGATAGTACATTCCAGATGGCAGATTAGCAGGCAGTTGTAGTTCTACTGCTGTACTGCTTTGGAAAAAATGCAGTGGCCATTGCTGACCACTGCTACAAACCAAATGTACTTGTATTGAGTGAGTATCTGTTGGCAAATTCAGTAGAACTGAACCGCCTGAAAAACCGGGGTTGGGGCTCGCGCCCGCTATCGTGAAAGTATTATTACTCAGACGAACTTGCATATATTATTATAGCCGACGTCTGAATCCAATATCCCTGTGGGCCACTTAATCAGTACCCGTTTCAGGTTTTTGTGCGTTCATTGTTGTGTTAGTGCTCAATTCTAATAACGAGGCCAAATATGGTCGCGATTGCTTCAAAATTTAGGCCGTCATCAATGCCGCTTTAGGGCTGTAGTTAGTAGTGATCTATTTGTCTCACTTGTTTGGGCTGGTTCCCGCCTAGGCGAAAAATGTACGCTTGAAAGCGGAGAACGGTAGCGAATTTAAGGAAAACGGACGTTAATTTCAATTGAACGGTCGTTTTTATGTGTTTTTAGACGAACATATATAATTAAGTCACAATTGATAAGTGCTTTTGGAGTGGGGATTTACTGCAAAAAAATGGCCACTATCTGCAACCCTTCTTAATCGGAAGCGTCCTTGAGTTATATTAACTACATTTAAGGTAAAAATGGGTCGCTATCAATTAGGAGAATTAGAAGAGTTGGTTTTACTCACCGTTGCTATCCTGCAAGATGATGCCTATGGTAATGCTATTGCCATCGATCTTAAGGAACGTGTGGGCCGCTCCGTATCTATCGGATCACTGCAAACAGTGTTGAAGCGCCTGGAGCAAAAAGGCCATTTGGTCAGTGCCTTTGGTGAAGCTACTCGCGTTCGAGGAGGGAAGCGCAAGAAAATCTACTCCCTTACCAACTTCGGCAGGCAGAGCCTCGAGGATAAACGCCGAGAACGGCAACGGTTGTGGGATGCCTTAGGTGGTCATTTTAAACCTGCAATCGAGTAAGCCATGGATCATCACCCGACACCTCCAAGACGCTTACTTCAATTTTTTCGCTGGTTTATCCACCCAGATTTTCTCGAAGAGATTGAAGGCGACCTCACTGAGCGTTATTCCGAATACGCGCAAAGCACCAATAACCGTAAGGCTTGGTGGCTTTTCCTGCGTGACATCCTCACACTGTTTCGCCCTTCGCTTTGGCGCCCACTTACCGTTCACCCTTTAGGAATCACCATTATGCTAAAACAGAATCTGAAAATTAGCTTCCGCAATTTGCGGCGCAATCGTTCTTTTTCCCTGCTCAACATTGCGGGATTGGCCCTGGGTATGGCGGTCTTCTTGCTCATTGGTTTATGGATCCGAAAAGAACTGCGCTTTGATCACCACTTTGCGGAACGAGATCGCATTGGTCGAGTACAACAACATCGCTTCCTGGGTGAGGAAAAAGGAACTTGGTGGTCCAGTACACACCCCATGGCTGACGTGCTTCGTGCAGAGTACGCTCCGCTTTTCGATTTAATTGTGCGATCCACCTGGGAGGAATCTGCTGATCTGACTATTGATGATAATGAGCTTTCCGCAACGGGCCTTTTTCTCGACCCTGATGGCCCGGCATTGTTAGAATTACAGCCTGCAACGGGCGCATTATCCTTTGCCAACCCAGATCAAGTATTGCTGTCAGAATCTGCCGCCACGAGATTATTTGGACGGCTTCCCTCAGTTGGGACAGCATTTGAACTTCGTGGTCAAGCAGTACAAGTGGGAGGTGTTTTCAAAGATCTTCCTAAAGATTGCTCCTTTGTGGATGTAGAGTTCTTGGCGGCTTGGGAGTTGTTTGCCCAAATTGATGATTGGGTGACGGGTATGCCGGATCCCTGGTATAGCAATGCTTATCAAACCCTGGTACGACTGGCACCCAAGCAAAATTTTGAATCTGCCTCTCGCCAGATCAGTGGTATATATCAGCAATACGCGACCTATGCACCCGAAGAGATTGCGGCGAAGGCCGAAGCTTTCATTCACCCAATGGCAGATTGGCACCTGCGAAGTGATTTTGAGAACGGCCAATCCGCAGGTGGACTGATTGATAACCTCCGTTTATTTGGGTTAATTGGCTTGGCGGTATTGCTGCTGGCCTGCATTAACTTCATCAACTTAAGTACAGCCCGTGCTGAGCGCCGCAGTCGCGAGGTAGGTGTACGCAAGACGATTGGTTCAAGGCGGCATCAATTGATTGGACAGTTTATGGTCGAGTCAATTGTGCTTGCTGGCTTAGCTTTTGGCCTGGGTACAATTGTGGCCACTATCCTACGGACTTCTTTCAATGAGTGGGCGCAAGCAGACATCCCGTCCTTCTGGCTAGATCCTTTCTTTTGGGGCTTTGGCTTGCTCATCACCTTTGTAACGGGGGTGCTTTCTGGAGTTTATCCTGCCTTCTATTTGTCGGGTATATCCCCGATAACGGCTATTCGCGGGCCACAAGCTGCGGCCCCTGCTCGACGTTGGCCGCGCCAACTTTTGGTGGTCTTTCAATTTACGATAGCACTTACGTTGATTGTCGGGGTGTTTATGGTGAATCGGCAAATCCAGTTTGGTAAAGACCGCAGCCGGGGCTACGATTCAAACCAATTGGTAATGACCATTCTAGAGGAAGATGCCTTTTTGGAGCATTGGTCGGTAGTAGAGGATCAATTGCTGGCTAGCCCTGCGGTATCACATGTGGCGCGTGCGAGTTCGCCAGTCACAAATGTTTGGGCTACCAATAGTGGCTATGATTGGCCCGGTAAAGACCCGGAGCTGGCAGTGGGTTTTGCTGCTACGAGTGTAAAACCAGAATACGGTGCTACAGTGGGTTGGGAGCTTCTTCAAGGACGCAACTTCAATGAAGAATTGAGTACGGACTCTTCAGCGTTCATCATCAATAAGGCCGCAGTCGAGTTTATGAATCTGGAGGAACCCGTGGGTACGGTCATGCGCTGGGATGGTAAGCCTTTTACGATTATTGGAGTTGTTGGGGATATTCTGGTGGATTCGCCTTTCGGAGATATTCGCCCACACATCTACCAGATGGGTAACAGCGAACACCGAGTCTTGCACATGCGTATCGCTGACGGCCTAGTACCAAGTGATGGATTACTGGCACTGGAGGAAGCTCTGCAAACACAAGTGCCTGGGCATATTCTTGAAAGTCGTTTCGTAGACGAGAGCTTTGCGCGAAAGTTTGCAGCAGAAGAACGCCTGGCATCGCTTGCGCGTTTCTTTACCATTTTGGCAATTGTGATCAGCTGCTTAGGATTATTGGGTTTGGCAGCGTATTTAGCGGAGCGCCGTCGCAAAGAGCTCAGTATCCGCAAGGTGCTCGGAGCGAGCAATCTGTCCCTATGGCAATTGCTTTCGCAAGATTTCGTGCGTTTGGTACTACTAGCATCATTGGTGGCAGTACCGCTGAGTTGGTATCTGATGCGGCAATGGCTACAGCAGTTTACCTATCAAACAGACTTACCTGCTTACATCTTTGTTTTAGCCGTAGGGCTAACATTGGGTATCAGTCTTTTGGTCATTAGCAGCCAGACGATCCGGGCCGCTCTCCGTAATCCAGTTGAAGATTTGGGTACGGAATAGACGGTAAGTTGGAAATGGGAAGGCGAAGGCTGAAGGATAGTTACACGATTAATTGAGTTCATCGCTTCCTCCGCTTTCCCACTTCCCACTTCCTACAGCCGATCACTTCTAAATCGCGTCTTCAGCTCGCGCACGACACGGCGGTAGCGACGTACCGTTCGGGCATCCACGTCTGGTCCTAGCTGCACATATCTATTACCGACAATGTGCATGCCGTCCCAATCGCCAGGACGAATTACAAAACGTCGATTGCGCTGTCTTTGTGCATCTATGCTGATTTCAGCTGGTTCTGGAGTGGACTGTTCTGCATTAGCGGTTGTAGGCTCAGTTTCTTGCGCTTCCGGCCTGCGAAACTGTCTGCGCAATGCCAGTAGGCCCTGGTTGCGTACCACGCCACCGCCTTTACCACCTTTGCCTCGTTGGGTACTTGGTGAGGCGCCACTTTTGTTGCTAGCTTTCGGTGCTTTCTCGGTTGTCGCAACCTCGACGGCTACTGCCGATGGGCCACTGCCAAGGCTGAAGCTGGCTTCGGAGAAGGAGCCACCGTCATTGCCAAAGGCTTGCGTCAAGTCTAGACTCTCCGTTCCTGGATGAAGTTGGATCTCCTGTGTGAATGCTTGTAACTCCCCCAAACGATTGCCTTGATAAGGACGTCCGTTATTGAGTAGGTACGGTGAGGCCTGCGGCCGCTCATCCTGTTCTGCCTGGAAATTGAGCCAGAGTGCATCATCAGCCTGGTAGTAGCTTCCATTTAGATAGTATAAACCAGTCTCTCCATCGATGCTACGTCCCTGGAATCCCTGCTGACTGGGGACGTAAGTTTTGTCCTCTGCTACAAACTCGTCGCCAAAAGGCGTGAAAGCCTGCTGCTTAACCCATTCTCCATCGGTATTACTGATGAGCAACACATCTTGGAATGGGTTGGCATGATAGTAAAACAGTTCGCGCTCTGGCGTGCGTAGGGGATTGGTGTAGCCATACCCGGCCACTGCATTGTCAGGGGTAGTGGGTTCGGCGTACCAAACGGGGTGTCCCGGAGGACCATTCGGATCTGGTGGTCCTTCTGGCGCAGGCCAACCCGGTGGTGGCAAAATGCGTGGGTCGTCGTCTTCCAGTTGTGGTAAAACCACTGCATCCTCCCCATTATCCAGGTAGAAAAATGGCAATGATGGATGACCCGGAGGAACACCTAAGTCTTCCGCAAACTGAACGAGTAATTCCCGAAGTCTCCGCAGACGGTCTGCTAGATCGATATTACCAGCAGTGATCTGCTGCGCTGGCGGCAAGAGTTGACTGGCAAAGTACCCGGATCCTTTCTTGGTTAGGATCCGCTGATTATCCAGGTAATAGTGCTTGATGAAACTATCTGCTCGTACCTCTAGTAGCGGGCTGACATATAAGGTATACTCTCTGGATCCATGATTAACTCCACCCAACGGCGTCGCATCCAAGAAAACACCAGAACCTGGGCCATGGCTACGAATCGCTCGGCGGCCATCTGCTCCGTAAGAGTAGCGACTGATATAACCGTCTTGAGCAAAAGCAGTGAGACGCCCTTCCTCATCGTATTGACTGAGTTGTAGGTTCCCCTCTCGTTTGCGTTCCTGGCGTTGCCCTTCTGGAGAAGGCGTAAGCTCCCAATCACCAATATTGGTGGCAAAGTGCACTGGATCTGCCTCGTATTGATAGTCATGAACTACGGTGCTGGTATCTGCGCCCTGATCATTGGTAGTGATCCGTTGCAGGTATTGAAGTACGGGGTTGAAGAGATCGTCATAGCTCATCTCCATTTCAAAAGAGTAGGTTTCCGTTGGACTGGTCCATTCACCTACAGCTTCCTCTAGTCGATAGGCAGCGTCGTAGCGGAAGTTTTGTTGCTGACTGCGAGTGCCACTCAGTTCATCCGGTGGCGTCGTATCGCTGATTTGCAGGAGGTTGCCCAATGCATCGTACTCGTACGTTTGCTGGATGCGGAAATTACTGCCTCCGAGTTGACTGGTATAGCCTTCGTAGCGGTTTTCCTGAGCAGCCTTTTGGTAGCTGATCTGATCACCATTGCCATAGCTCATCGCCAAACGGTCGCCGAATTTATCGTAGCTCACGGATTGAACGTAATCGTAGAACTGCCCCTCTTTTTCACCACTTAGGCCATTGATGCGGCCACTGCGGTCATAGGTATAGGTGATGAGTTCTCCGTCGGGGTAGTAGGCTTGCTTGAGGCGGCCCCAGCTATCATATTCGTATTCGCTGACAAAGGTGGGCTGCTCGATTTCGTTGACGATTAAAGTCCGTACGACCTTGCTGACTTCTCCACTCTGGTTATACCACATTTCTTGGGCACCACTGGCATCTTCCACCAGGAATACCCGCCCATTGCGGAAGTCAGTCGCACTCGTGTCACCCCAACTGTACTTAACCTGGTTTTGTGGATTGAATGGATAATCAATCTGTGTCAGGCGTTCGAAGTCGTAATGGTAGTTGATTTGTGCACCTTCTACTTCACGTTCCCGAATAGCAGGGGTGATCTTGCTGTTGAGGTTGCCAGCGGCGTCGAATTCGTACTCATAATGACCACCGTCAGGGTGATGCAAATCCGTCAGTCGACCCAACATGTCTAATTCGTAGACGGTCGTATTGCCGGCGGCATCAATGATCTTGGTCGTTTCTCCTAAGGCATTGTATACGTATTGAGTCCAGATCAACCCATCTGGTCCGGTGTGTGCTTCTGCCAGTAGACGCGAGCGGGCATCCGTCAGGTACTGATGTTCGCCACCCAATGGATCACGAAGTATGGTAGCTTGACAATTAACGCCTTCGGGAGTGGTAGCAAAACCGTAGTCTACCTCAAAGACGGTACCATCTGGCATGGTAATGCTTTCGGGGCGGTTGAGCGGATCATACACGTAGCGACTAGGCGGTTGATTATCTGGAGCAGCACTGTAGGTGCCACCGTTGCCAGCTGGTAACAAGGCCGGATAGTACAGTTCTATCGTGCGGTTAAATGCGTCGAGATTTTGTTTGCCCGAAACCTCCCATTGCAGGCTCGGTGCTGTATTTGGGCTGGTACTCACTTCAGCTTGTCGCTGCTCCTGTGCCAGGGTGCCATCACTTTTGAAAAAAGCGTAAGTGCTGAGGTTGTCCTGATGTTCTGGATCCCAGCGTTGCGTCGTAAGACGAGCCCCCGTGCCTAGCTGATAGGCGAATTGATAGGAGTAGGGATCTCCCTGGAGTCGTTCTCCCGGTAGCAGTACTTCAGTTACGCGGCCAAGTTCGTCGATGCTGTAAGTTGTCAAACGCTCATATTGGTCTACCTCACTGAGCAAGCTGCCAAAGCGAACGTCGTAGCTACGCTCCCATGATTGTCCATAGCTATCGTATTCGCTAATTGGATAGGAGTGTACCGCCTCGTCAAAAGTATAGTTGTAAGTAAGGCGTTCTCCTGCCGCATTAGGCGGGCGAGTAATTTTTGTGGTGTTAGCGTACTGGTCGTATTCATAATCATAAGTCGCTCGGTTGCTACCGTCAATATGATAGTGTATACGCTGTACCGCCGCGGTAGCATCTACTTCTGAACGACGAAGGCGGACTAGGCCGCTTGCATCAGAGACTGCTATACTATCACGTACCGCTACTTGATAGTTGTCTAACAAGTAATGGTAACTGATGCGTAGGTCAACCAGCTCGCTGGGGTGGCCTCCGCCAAAATCAGTAAGCTGAACGAGGTTGCCGTATTCGTCGTATTGGAATTGCTGATTGCGGTTTAGGCCGATAGTGCCTTCTGGATCATAGAGCAGATCTCTTTGCTGCACCAACGCCGGGTACACGCTGATAGTGGGGCTGCTCAATTGAATAGGTAAGAGGGTAGCGCCACTTTCCGTATCGCGGAAGGCGTAAGTGTACTGCTTCTCATGCAGGATGTTTTCATCTGCATCCGTCCATTGCTCCGTAAGTAGTAAGCCTTGTTCATAATAGTTCTGGTTGGCGAAAGTCTGCACATAAGAACGATAAGGTGTATCACCATTGTTGGTGTCTAGATGCGTCTCTTTGACTTCTTCAAAGCCGTAAAAAGCTCTTTCGTGCCGATCATGTTGACCGCCGGAATAAGTAAAGCTACTGCGACTGATTTCGTCTGCTTCCCCACCACGTACTGTCGTGTTCTCCAGACTTTCCATTGTCCAGACGCTGTAAGGTTGTTCATAGGTGTTGCCCTGTGGGCTGTAGTTAACTATGAATTCACCACCTAATGGGCGTTGCACACGGCGAAGCAGGTTAGTACGGCCAATATTCGATAGCTGCACTTTGAGTTCATTGTCATTATTTGACTTAAGGAGGTCTGGGTAACCATCACCGTTGATGTCATCCAACTGGCGGTGCTGACGACTTACGCCACGCCCAATTGCGGTACTAGGATTGATACAAACCTTCACGACAATAATGGGGATACACACAGTGAAAGCGGCATTGACAGATTCGCCGGTGGCCGAGCCTTCATCTAGTTGATCCATACCTACCCAAGGAATTGGGCTGGCAAAACCGGTGCCCGTATTCAGCTGTACCATTGTTGGTTCTCCAATCAATACGATATCCGGTAAACCATCGGCATTGACGTCCTCTAGGCTTTCCGTACTGAGGTTGTCCGTTCGGGTAAGACTGATACCTCCGGCAATACTACCATTAAAGAGGTTGATACCAAGGCCACCTCCACGATCCAAGCTACTACCAGCTTGAATCTGATCAAAGCCCCACTGCTCAAACGGGCCAAAGGTGTAACCGTAGTTGAGGGCTGCGCGACCGTCATCGCGAACTTTATCTACCAGGCCATCGCCATTGATGTCCGTCCAGGAGTGCACGGCATGGTCGTTGTCATCACTGAAGTTGCCGCTGATTCCGACGGCATCGCCAGCAGTATTGCCAGCGTTTTTAGCATTCTTGCCCAGTTTGTTGGAGCGTCGTTTCGCTTTGCTAGAGCGCTTATTGCTGGCGCCACCTTTGGGCTCTCCACTGTTAGTGGTTCGAGAAGTCACAAACGAGCCACCCAGAGTGAAACCGGTAGCCTCACTTTTAGCAGCATGGTGACCCTGGAAAGGGTGTATAATAGTCACATCGCCATAGCCACCCTGATCGGTACTGTACTGAATGGCGGCACCTGAGATAATATCAGGGTAACGATCTCCATTGAAATCCATTACGTCCATCTTTACCTCCGAGTCTACCCAGGTTTGGCTGGCTGTACCGGTGACAACGGAGAAGCCCAAGCCACCTGCAATACTGTATTCGTCGGTTTCCGTTACGCGGTTTGGAGCGCTAAGGCCTTCACCACTACTGGCCGGTGGAGCGGGAAGAATGTTGTCTTCACCCAAACGGGAACTACTTATTACTTGTGCACCCACATAAGTGAAGTTATCATACCCCAAGTAGCACATGGTCTTGGCATCAGGCAGCATGGTCAAAAAAGGAGCCGTTGCGGGATCGAACAATCCATCCAATTCATCCGGATCATCAGAGATTTCGCCAGGATCTTCGGCATTGTCGTCAAGAGCTAATTCCGCTTCGATGATGGGTAAGTTCGCTCGATCGCGATTGCCATTGTATTCAAATTGCCCCCAATGCCGGTGCATGGGGCCAAAGATGACACCATCGGGATCAATGACGGAATGATAGCCAATGGTGAAGGTCTCTGACTGCTCTTCCCCATTGACCATTGTAATCCGCTCGACTAAGGCACTATCCACTTGTTGGGCAGTTTCCCAGTCGTTAAAATGGTATTCAATGAAAATAACATCTCCTGCTTCCACGGTGACTTCAATATCATCCGCCTGATCTTGTGCGTCGGAAGCAAAGCGTGTTTTGTAAAGAATGCTATCTCCCTTTACGGAAAGTGTAACTCGGCTGCCATTCGGATTGCCATTGAAAGTAATAGCTGGAGATAATCTAAAAGTTATAGCGTCGGTGAACGTCTCTTCCTGGCTGTATTGCCAGGGCTTGTTGTACATACTGTGGTCGATAGTAGGACAGTAGCTAAAGACTGGTACTCCATCTTCATCAATGACCTCAATATCTGGAGAGTTGAGATAGTGCACGTTGGGCATCCAATTCACCTGCGTCCAATCAATTTGAGTGTCGGTATTGATTTGGAATAATAGCGCATCATCTTCCTGGGCAGGGTAGTCAATTTCAAGATCGAAGGTTGCGATAGAGTCAGCTGGAATAGTATCTACGTAGACTGGGATTAGAGTTGGAATACCAAGAATCTCTCTTCGTAGTAGAATCACCAGTTGCACATCATCACTGGTGCGCTGCTTATCAATGGTGCCACTGATGCGGATTTCGCCGTTCAGCGGTAGGCCTACTTCTTGTTCTGCACTCAGAATAAAGTCTTCACCAGCCTGATAACGAGCAATGGAGCGACCATTGGCATCCAGTTGATCCGTGCTAATTGCGTCCTCAAAGTTAGTGTAGGTAATTGTCGGCGACCAGTTGACCTGATCATTGGCTCCATCAAATACAGATTGCACCCGGAAGTAGATGCGGTCACCGGCATTGACGTTGATAGCAGCTACGCCAGTGGGGGTGAAGACATTATAGTCATCCGCATCAATTTCGGTAGACCACAACTCCGTAGAACCAGATTGGATGGCCACCCGTACACCATCATCCGAAGGGTAGGAGAGTGCCATTGGATCGGTAGGTTCTATGAGGTTTACCGGAGCTTCAATCTGAATCGTACCGGCAGTTGGTGCTTCCCACATCCGGACGACATCCTGCAAAGGATAGCGATCGATTCGTTCTTCTAATTCTGCTGGGTCTATTTCGAATAGCCCGTCATCTAACCCAGCGCCAGGGCGAATTGGACTTGGGGTATCTCCACTATTGGTAGTGAAGGTCGGGTCGCCATTGGCATTCAAATGGTTAAACCATACGGTACCATTTTGGGCGATGTCAATTAAACCGTCCCCATTAAAGTCGGTGAAATAGGTGTTATTGGTGGTTGTGGCATCGGTGTATTCGAAGCCCACATAGGCGAATGGTGGGTTACCTTCCGCACCCCAGGAATTTGAACTTGTGCTGGCGGTACTGAACTGGCTAATTCCATTGATGGGGCGTTGATCACCAAAGCTGGAGCTGCCGCCTGGTGTACTTAAGTTTGGTCGGTACCAAAGTGACCCACTTTTGCGGTAGATCTTATCAGGTAAGCCATCACTATTAATGTCTACCAGGGCAATGATACCTTCGTCGGAGCTGTTGCCATAGGCATAAGTGCCACCGGCCGTCTTGTCTTTAGAGAACAACTGGAAGTCGTTCGGACCAATTGTAGCTGCACCTCCCACATTGAAGTTGCTGGATGAGGAGCCTCCTAGTATAGAAGTCTCACCATCAAAGCCTGGAATCGGGTTGAGGATGTTTCCTTTGATATTGTCATTTGGTACGCTCCAGGATTCTTCGGCAGCAAAGGGTTGATAACTACCACTACTGCTGATGTCATCAAAATATTCGAAATCGTGGGCGTAGAAGTCATTGCCATTACTGCCCTCTTCTACAATTCGCTCTAGCAATGTTTTATCAAATGCACCGCTCTGATATTCTAGTCGATACGCGCGAACGACCTGCCCGAGGTAGCTGATCTCCACCCGTCGGAGTAGGTCTGCTGCTACCTGCTTGAAACCCAAGCGACAGTCAATGCTCTTATCTGCGCGGAGTGTTTCACCCAATTCCCGGTCGCGGATGAAATTGATTTGGAAAGGACCTTCTTCCGCTTGGAAGCCGGTATAGGTAATGTAATCAGGGTATAGTGCAGAACCATTTTCACCCCCACTATTCCCTCGGTCATTAACCCGCTGGTAGTAATAACGAATGTGATTCCCGTTGATGTCGATAATCTGGGTCAGGGCCCAATGTGCGATAGCGTCATCGTCGGTAGTCAAGGTGGCCTCCGTCGAATGGCCAGTATCAGGGGTGCCGCCATAGAAATAGCGGGTGCCATCCTTGTCAGTTACTTCCCACCAGTAGTTGCTGGGAGCATCTCCGTGCCGGATGATGCGCTCAAAGGTCTGCTCTACGCGAGGATAAAAGCGAGCTTCGGCGCTTCGTTCTCGAGCTTCGCCCCGATGCGCCAATGGGTACAAGGCCTGACCTGCGTAGAGGTAGGATTCCGTTTCGAAATCTCCATCGTACTTCGGTACACCCCAGCGGGTGTCAATGCTGATGGATGGAATATCTAACGTCCAGCCTAACCCCAACCAGCTGCTAGCGTTGTCGCTATCATAAGTAATGGCTAATTCGGGTTCGATTCCTTGTCGGCCTGGTGGAAGACTTAGTGGGTAGTTCAAGGCTACACTGCCTCGGTTATTGGCTTGTGGTGGCTCAATAAAGGTGATGCCGTCAACGGCAGTTGGTTGTTCAAACTGGCCGTAAAGTGCACTACTGCAAAGCAGTGCTAGCAAGAGGAGACGATAACTCATTGTACGACGATTTTTTGGGTGAAGGTGTGGGTGCCTGCGCGTAGGTTGAGCGAGTAAGTACCCGCAGGAAGAGGAGCCTCTTCCGCCGCGAAGTAGTTGTCGGCGGGGTACTGTCGCTCCCAGAGCATCTGCCCTTTAGCATTGGTAAGGCTTACGGTAAGTAGGGTGTTGTGCTCCATTCGTAGTTGCCACTGCCAGGAGCGATCACTGGAAACGGGATTTGGGTAGAGTCGTAATGCTTGTTGCAAGGTGGAGCTCTCTAATTTCGGCCGGCGGATAAAGGTGAAGTAGAACTGGTCATTATCTGGCCAGGTGATCTCCACGAATTGCCCAAAGCGACCTTTGGTCAATGACTCCATGGGGAAGGTCATGCCTTCCGCTAGGGAAAAGTCATGCTCTGCGGTACTGGCAATCAGCCGGTATTCGTATGCGTCTGTCTGAGGACCAAGCCAGCGACCTAGATCAAGTTGCAATTCCATAGATTGGGTGGCAAATGATCCCGTAACTTGCGCCTTCCATTCTCGGCCCAGGATTTCCCAGTCTGCTTCATCAGGATGGTTGTCCCATTCCAATAGGCCATTGTTGTCGCCAAGCAGGAAGAAATGTTGATCCGGTAGGGAAGTGCCGCGTAGTCCATTCTGGGCTGGGCTTTCTTTTAGGCTTATTTCCAATAGTTCATTGGCCTCCGCCGAAGCAGTGCGGCTTTGCTCCCAACCGCTACCGGAATCCTTGCCCAAGCCAAATACTCGATAATGATAATCTTTGTTTTGCTGCGCATCCCATGTCACCTGTTTGGTGCTGCTTAGGTAGTCGGTGCCAATACCCGCAAAACCAATAGTGGTGCCGTACTTCAACGCCAGATAGCTTTCGACGCGTTGTTGCTCTTCCTTCTCCAAGGTTCTGGGGAAGAACACAAACTCAGCTATTGATCCCGACCATTGTTGGGCGGGAATGGATACCGGAGTAGTAAGTTGACCAAAGGCAAACAATTGGGCGTCGGCCTCCGTGTTAGGCGCGATGACTTGCTGATAAGTTTGGAGCCTAGTGAAAAGGCGATCATCTAAAAAGTTGAGATAGCGCCGTTCCTTTAGGTCAGCCATACGTTTGTTGGTGCTGACTAATGGAGGGTGATCCCCCTGTTGCCAAGACCACAGGACTTCCTCTCGGCCTAGTGCTGGCGGTTGATAGACTACAAATAAGGTAGAAGAGGAGCTGAAGTTATCCGGTAGTTGAAGTGGGGCCGGTAACGGCAACTGCTGCCAGTTCGGACTGGGCCAATAATTGAGTAACCGACTTTCGGTACCGGAATAGGGAAGCCGCTCATTATTCAATACCCATTCGTGGCTTTCCGAATTTATAGATGAGGGGTGCCACCATTGCCAGACACCATCAACGCCACCCGGAGTGATATCCTGGGCTACAAGGTTGAAACTGGCGAAAAGGAAGCACAGTGCTGATAAGTATCGCATGCTTAACAGTTATTCGATGTTTAGAGCTTTGAAAACTGGGCAGATAGTCGTTGTAAAGTATTGCCGGATTATTGGAAAGGAACCGGCATGCCGATAGTCAGCTGGTAGTAATTGCTGGTGTTTTTATTCTCAATGAAGAGGAATGAATTGGCCTGCGTTTCTACCACGTCCGTGAGGCCATGCGTGTATCGCCCTTCGAGATAGAAACCAGAACGCGTAAGTTCGATGCCCAGACCAGCAGTAATGGCGGTGTTGGCTCGCCCCTTCAAGACGGTGCGCAGACTTTCTTGCACCTGTAAGTCGATGAATGCATCATCGTTGGAGGAGTAACTCAAGGTTTCGCTAGTCAGGTTGACACCGATCTGGCAGCCTGCAATAATGTAGGGCATCCCAGGAGGGACATTGATTTTGATGAGTGGAGCCAGGGTGAGATAGTCGTAGTTCATAGCGATCTCATATTCCAGGCCATTTACATCGGTGTAATTGAACAGTCCTCCCTGCATGGCGTAGCCGATTTCAAAACGCCCAACGATGTAAGACTTGGAAGAATGGCGATAGTCGATGAAAAAAGCACCAAGGCCACCAAGACGATTGTTGTCTTGTGTTTTGTAGGTCTCTACCGGATAAATGGGAGCGATCAATGTCGTTCGCAGATCGTTTACCACCGAGGAAGTGACACCTGCTTTAAAGCCCCAGAAGAATCCTTCTTCGAAACGACCACCTTGGTCGCGTTGGGCATTTAGGGAGGTAAAAAGTAATACGAGGATAAGGATGGAAATAACTCTCATGGCGTTAAGGATGGTTCGGTTCTAGGTTGTAGGGGAAATACCTCGAGCCAAGAACGTCAAAACAAAGCCAGGATCGTATTTATGGTAGTGGACAAAAGGTGGACAAGCGCGTTAAAGTATTCATAATGTGGTATTAACAAAAGAAATAGATCCGCCTCCTGTGTTGGGTGACGGATCTATTTTATGCCTTAGCGAAGCCTTGTCTATTGGATTTGCAAAGCAATTGAGCTAGCTTCTGAACCGGAAACTACCCGCAGGAAGTAACTGCCCGTAGGAAGATTTGCAGGAAGCTGAAACCGATCTCCAATATTATACAACAGCCAGCTTTGGCCAGTGATATTGTATAAGGTGCAGTTGGTGTTTTGGAGCGGGTCTAAACCTGATAGACGAATCTCTTGGCCTGCGTTTACCGGGTTCGGATAGAGTCTTGGAGTTGGGCCATCACCTGCTAATTTTACTTGGATTAGGCCAAGGTTAGCAAAGGTGCCATCAAGATCATACTGTGATAGGCGATAATACTGGAACCCTCCACTTGTAGTTTGATGGAGGTAGGTGTATTTTTGCTCTGTTTCACTATCACCATAGCTGTCAATCGCTTCAAGAATTCTGAAGGTCTGCCCATCGTTACTGTGCTCCAGTAAGAAGTAATCGTTGAATGATTCTATGCTAGTGGTCCATTCAACCATAATTCGACGATCATCCAATAGATTAGCTGAAAACGACCGAAGGGTTACAGGTAAAGAGGCAGCTACACTACCGATTGTTGAACCTGAAGGCAGGTTAGCTATCGCTGTATTCAAGTCAGCGAGCCCCCGTCATTATTGTTGAAAGTGAAGGTAGTACCTCCTATCGAAACGGATACCCCGTTATTGCCATTGGCTTCGAAACAGGTAGTATTGTCTACAATCACATCTTCACCAACAACAAGGTCGTTATTGTCAAGACAGAACTTTACACCGCTAATATCTCCAGAATTTATAGTTGAAGTTACTTCGACACGTAAAGTCGTAGCTCCCATGGATATACATTCAGAAATACTATTGCCACCAGCAGCTGCAGATACAATACAACAGGTAGGAGCATTACATTGGCCAGCATTATTCGGGCAAGTGCCAGAGCATTGTGCTGCTAATATGTTAGGTAAAATGCACAGGATGAAGCCTAATGCAAAAGTGTGGTAAATTTTTGTCATCATATTGGGAGGTTTGTTTCTATTGTTCAATACTGATACTGGGCGTACTACTAGAGCTAATACGCGATCTTGATTCTAAAAAAGCAGCGGTAGGTCTGTAATTAGGGCGCGGGGGAATTACTCTAAGGGGGAATTGTTTACAAAGATACATTAAAACTGTTTAAAGGTGCTTTTTGGAGGTTAAAGGGTGTTTTTTGCTGAGTATCCGGTTTTAAATAAAAAGCCCGCCTGCGTTTTTAACGCAGGCGGGCTTTTCCAAGTAATTTGGAGCGTTGAAACGCTATTATTGAACTTGTAGTGGTAGTGTAGTGATATTGCTACCGTTTGCCAGCCGAACTAAGTACATGCCACTTGGTAAATTGTTCGGTAAGCTGTACTGGTCGTCTGTTCGTTCAAGTAACCAGCTCTGGCCGATCAGGTTGTGCAAAGTACACTGCAATTGATCTTGATTCGCCGATGGACCAAGTAATTGAAAGAATTGTCCTTTTATGACCGGATTAGGGAAGAGGGTAGTCGCAAATGTGCCTTCCCGCTTAAGGCTAGTTAAGCCGAGGTTGGTATAGGTGCCATCCAAGTCGTATTGCCATAGGCGATATATATGTTCACCAGGAGTGAAGATTTGATGTTCATAGCTGTAGTGCTGGTCGATATTGCTGTTGCCATTGCTATATACTCTGGTGACAGGCCGAAAGTCTAGGCCGTCAGTACTATGCTCCAATAGGAAGTAGTCGTTGTCAGATTCAGAGCTGGTGATCTACTTGATTTCGTTGGTCTTGTCATCTTTCAGACTTACAGAAAAGGCCTTTAATTCTACAGGAAGGGATGCGGCTACTGTACCAATGGTGCTTCCACTACCCAATGCGCCAAAGGCGGCGTTCAACATATCCAGTGTACCGTCATTTGCGCTAAAATCATACGTAGTTCCCCCTACAGTGACCGATACCCCATTATTTCCGTTTGCTTCAATACAAGTAGCGTCATCTACAGTAGTACTTGGGTCAATATTGACGACAGCACCTTGAATACATAGAGAGCGTCCAGCTAGACTCTGGCCACTTCCTATTGTAGAGGTTACAGTAACTCTAATTATGGTAGCACCAGATGTTATGCAATCGTTCATGCTGCTGCCATTTAGTTCTACGAGACAACAATTGACATCAGATTCGCAATTATTATCATTACTCGGGCAGCTCGGGCATTGGGCAAGAAGAGGAGAAATAGCGGCCGAAAGAATGACCAGGAGTGAGAGTAAAATTCGTTTCATGCTTTTGAAGTTTTTACTTTAGATAATTCTAAGGTGGAAAAGTCACACGTAAAGCCCAGTACTACATCAGAGTGCTTATACGGTACTCTTTCGATATTTGTTCTATGAATAATTCTGACACTCCTTCAACGTGGCAACGCAGCCGCTCCGAACAAGGTCCTGACCTCAAACTTTTTCGTGCTCGTTTTGACTGGATGATCAACCCCCGGAACGGACATGAAGAAAAGATGATCCTGCTAGAGGGAGGAGATTCTGTCCAAATCATTGCTGAGAACGATAAGGCGGAAATATTGCTGATTCGCCAATACCGCTTTGGCTTATCCGATTACATCTATGAACTTCCAGGTGGAATAATCGACGCTGGGGAAAAGCCCGAGGAAGCCGCCCCACGCGAACTTATCGAAGAAACAGGCTTTGCCGCAAAAGAGTGGCGCCTACTTGGAGACAACCCCTCCAATCCCGTTTTCATGGAAGCGCATATCTATCATTTCGCGGCTAGTGGGCTTAATGAAGTCGGAGGTGTGAAATTAGACGATGGTGAAGATATTCATTGGGAGTTACGTCCACGAGACGAGGTGAAGCAAATGCTCCTGACTGGTCAGTTCCGCCATCCACACACGGTTTGTGGCTTGCTGGCTTATTTTGCCGAGGAGTTTAAGTAGGCCTCTAAACATACTTGGTCCTTCTGGGTTATTATACCTGTGTTTGTTCCATCTTTCTGACTGAATTAATCAATATGAGATCCTTAATACTAGCTCTTGTTTTTTTCTTTTCTATCTCCACACTCACCGCTCAATCTGGACCAGATGAGGACCAATTAGGAGCCTGGTATATGTATTTTGCCAGTACTGATTTAGGTGACAAAGGCTTTGGTATTCAAGGTGACTACCAATTTCGCTTTTGGGAGCCAACGGGTGACCTGGAGCAAATTCTCCTGCGGACGGGCCTAACCTATACTCCGGCTAATTCAGGGGTTAAGTTTACGCTCGGATACGGAAGTATTACCTCAGGTGTGCCGGGCGAAAGCACCGATCGCAGCCACGAGAGCCGTATTTATCAGGAAGCATTATTCTCGCAAAAATTAGGCGGCCGCTTTCTACTGACCCACCGAATTCGGTTCGAACAGCGCTGGGTGGAAGGACAAGATACCCGCACGCGATACCGCTATAACCTCTTCTTAAACGTACCTTTCAATAACACCAAGCTGGTTAAGAATACCATCTATTTGGCGCTGTACAATGAAATATTTATCAATGACCAAACGGATATTGGTGATGGCCGCCAGGTACAGTTGTTTGACCGAAACCGGACCTATCTTGGTTTAGGATACTGCCTCAGAGATAACTTGCGGACGCAGTTTGGATGGATGAAGCAGACTACCGCTAATTGGCAAAAAGGCCAATTGCAGTTTAGCTTGCATCATAGTATTTAAGGCGATTGCTAAAAAGCTTCCTTTAAAGTCAAGAACATGTAGGTAGTGCGGATACCGACGAGGCCCTCGTCGGGGGTGTAGTATAGTTCCAGGAAGCGATCTCCCAAATCCATTCTATCACTCGTTACATTCATGAACAAGCGATCGCCGAGCTGTACATCACCTAAGCTGCGCCCTCTACAGGGTTCATTATTATCGGTAGCAATAGAAAGGACTGGCGCTGTAATAGCGACATCTCCATCATTGAATCCTACGCCACGAATGTTCAGGTGATTAATAGGAGGGATATCGTCGTTTAAACGAGGATCACTGCAGAAGTCGGGTTCCAAGCTGATCTCTAATTTGGCACCGAGATCAATAGAGGTGAAGTCGAAAACGGTACGTTCACCGGCATACTTATAGTCAACAAAGCCGGCTCGCACAGGATTCGGGAAAGTGCGTTGGAAGCTGAATGCATCGTTCACGATGGGTTGCAGCATTCGCCATTCGTATTCTGTACCAGCTTCATCAATAAAAATGAGGGTGCTCTTCTCAAAATAAGGGCTGAAGTTGAGGGAGGCATCAGAAAGACCATAGAAGCCGAGGCTAACGATCTCATTGCCAGTAGCTGGCTCATCCCGTACAATGGGTTCTGTACAGGAAGCAAGCGTGAAGACGAGCAAAAGAAGAGAAGAATATTGGAACGTTTTCATAAGCTACTGCAGAATGGCTGCTCTTTTAATACCAAGATACCACTATTGTTCAGATCCTTCCTGCCTACGTTTCCACCATGACAGCAAGAAGACACCTCCGATCACCAATACTGCGCCAACCCATTGCCAAGTGCCAAAGGTTTCACCCAGAAAGACCGCGGCGAGCATAATGGTAGAAATCGGTCCAATACTACTGATAATGGATGCCGGGCCTGCACCTAATCGCCTAATCCCTTCCGCTACCATGAAGCTAGGGAAAACGGTTGCCGCAAACGCCATACCCAAGCAGTACCAGTAGACGGGTGCTGGAAAATCAAACAATGCCCACTGATATTGAATACCGTGGTGGATGAGTATCGCGAGGCAAGCGATACTCATGGTAAGCGAATTGTAGCGCAGCGTCCCCATTTTGGGCAAATACTCACCACTACCAATCAAGTAGATAGCAAAGGCCAATGCACTACCGAAAGACAAGGATACTCCTCGCCAAAATTGATCGTTTTCACTAATCTCGAGGCTTTGCGAAAAGGCCAAAGCAATACCGATATAGGATAATAGAACGGCTCCTACCTCTACCCAACTGATTTTCCTACCCAGGAAGATGGCAGAAATAAGCAGGACTAAGGTGGGATAGGTAAAGAGAATGAGCCGCGCCAAACTCGCCGTCAGGTATTGCAGGGACCAGAAGTCGCAAAGGCTGGCGACGTAATACCCCATTACTCCCAGAATAATAAGATGCCCCCAGCGGCGAGGGGTAAGTTGAAGGTCGTTTGCGCTTTTTTTGCGGTTACTGTACCAGGCCGCTAATAAGAAAAAAGGCAGTGAGAAAGCCATCCGCAGGGCGACTAGCGACACACTATCTGCTCCGTAACGGTAGGCCAATTTGATGAATATAGCCTTGCTGCTGTAGCCGATTGCACCAAATAGTACGAGAAGGATCGCCAGGCCCGTAGTACCCAGACTGAGCTGCAGTTTGTTCATGCAGCAAAGGTAAGTCAGACTTACTAGCTTGCCGCTTCTAGCCAAAGAAAAGGCGGTTGCATTTCCGAAATGCAACCGCCGGGAGAAACTATGATCAGACTACTATGAATATTCTATAAAGACGTTGTTTTTTGTTTGCTTGTTAGAAGGAGCACAAATCAACGTACTGATCAGCGCTAGGGGTATGCCCCATGGCCTGTGCTTGCTCTAGGTCGGCGCAGCCATCAGGGAAGTTGAAGGTCATAATCCGAGCCAGCCCTCTGTTGTGCAATAATTCTGGCTTGGTTTCGCGATCCAGGGCCCAATCGTAGTACGCAATAGCGTGTTGATGATTCTCTAGTAGCAACTGAATATTACCACGCAGTAAGGCCGCTTCGGTTGCAGGGAGGCTCTGCTCCTCGTATAACTCCACAATCGTAACCTCCGCTTGTTGGAGCAGTCCTCGCTGCTTTAGTTGATATACGTGGTTCAACTTAGGCGTTTCGGTTTCTACAGTAGCTAAAAGTTGTGCTTTGCTACTCGGATTCCGTTCACTGAAAAGGATAACGCTATTGGGACTTAGCCGCTGGGCCATTTGTAAATCAGCCGTAGCCTCTTGTTGGCGGCCCATTTTAGCCTTTGCCATCGC
Source organism: uncultured Lewinella sp. (assembly GCA_913057725.1). Taxonomy (GTDB): domain Bacteria; phylum Bacteroidota; class Bacteroidia; order Chitinophagales; family Saprospiraceae; genus Lewinella. The sequence goes on along the minus strand of CAJXOS010000011.1, from coordinate 43,699 downwards.
ACGTTTGGTGTAGGCAGGTGCCCAGTTTGGCCATTGTGCCACAATGTTGTCGTAGGTAAGGATGGCCTCCTCCCAGCGGCCTTGCCGAACGAGGTTTTTACCCTTTAGTAAATCACCCACAACACCATTGCCAAATTGGCGCTGATCAATGCGTGCATTAGACTGGTATAAGTCGATCTGACTTACTTGACTAACCAACGGCCAAGTGAGTACCAGAGCTAGAAATAAAATCAGATGCCTCATGTATTGAAAGTTTAGCTTTTAACTTAATAGCTTTACTATCAAGACAATCACCAGCTGGATTGGTTCGGGAAAGGAATCATGATAGGATAATTGCCTTTGCACTCTATTCAGCGAGCGTTACTGGTTTTCTCTTTACTTGTTTTCAGCGCATTACCTTTCTAATCAGTGCTTATATTTGATTTTTCTTCCGCAGGTTAATTCTGGCTCATAGTATTATATAATCCGGCGCTTTAAGTACCGACTTTATGATCTTGCTGGGGCTTTGTTGTTTCACTCCATAGATAATTAATGATGCAATTGCTTGACTTTTTCGATGGCCTTGCGGTTTTGTTATTTGTCATTAGCCTCTGGGTTATTGTCTTCTTGCGCTATGTACTGGTGGCGGGGATTTTCTCTCTTGTGTTCTATGTCTTTTTCAAAAAAAGGTATTTGCATCGAAAGATCAGCACTAGACTGCGCTCTTCAAGCCAGCATTGGAAGGAGATAGCTTGGTCTTGTTGTACGTCACTTATTTTTGCGCTATCAGGTTTAGGGCTAGTTTGGTTATGGCAAAAGGGATATACAAAGGTCTATATAGGGAATACTCATTCTATTCTTTTTACTGTGGGGAGCTTGTTCCTAGCTGTATTGCTTCACGAGACCTATTACTATTGGTTGCATCGGTGGATGCATCGCCCAAAAGTCTATCGCTGGGTTCACAAAGTACATCATGATAGCATCGTAACATCTCCTTGGACTGCCTTTTCCTTTCATCCACTGGAGTCTCTTTTACAAGCCGTCGTAGTGCCCTTGTTAGTGTTGATTATCCCTATGCATCTATATGCACTTGTCTTTTTGCTGATTTTTATGACGGTATCGGCTACAATCAACCACCTTGATGTAGAAATATACCCGCAACACTTTGAGCAGCACTGGTTGGGTAAGTGGCTTATTGGAGCTACGCACCATAGCCTACATCATGCTAAGTTTATAGAAAACTACGGGTTATATTTTACCTTTTGGGATAAATGGATGAATACCGAAAGCTCTGACTTCGAACGTGTATTCCAGGAAAAGACAAGGCCTAAAGACTAGTAATCATTTGATGTCCATAATAGCAAGAAGGCGTAGCGTTTAATTCCTGTTTTGCGGCCTTGATCTATGTCATCCTTCCTGCCCGTAATAACCCCTGGTGTTGGCTCTTTGGAATTGTCAGTTGGGTACTATGAGGCAGGGCGTCTTTAGTTCAATATGGCTTTTATCTCGACGCCCTGCGACAACTCTTTTGTATTTCGCGTTTAAAACGCATACTTGCCAAAGAAGGTGATATTCCGACCAGGCTCCAGGATAATTCCAGGGGTAGCACTGTTTCTATAGCTTCTGTTGAGGTGCTCACGATAGTTGGAGTCCAATACATTCAAAACGGCAACACCGAGTGACAGTCCTTCGATAAGCTCTGCGCCCACTCGTAGATCAAGCGTACTAAATCCAGGTGTAGCTTGTTCGTCAAAGCGTTGAGAAATTCTGTTTTGCTCGCCTACAATACGGAGGTCCGTTTGTGCCCACCAATGCGTGCGTTCATGGCGTAGGCCAATAGTGCTAGCCCAAGGGCTAATTTCCGCTAGTGGTTCGTCTGCTATCTGATCCTGAGCCCAGGTGTAGGCTAGCGTACCATTAATACTCCAGTTGGTGTGTAGGTTGAAGTTGGCATTGATCTCGGTACCGAATTTATCAACCTGATCAAGGTTAGAAAAACGGCGTGCATGAAGTAGGTTGCCCATGAACTTGCGATCCAAGGTAGTGTCTACTATGCCCATGATATAATTGTCAATTCGAGCGTAGAAGACATTTAATCCAGCCTGCCAACGACTACGTTGAATTTCCGTCGACCATTCAATCTGGTGATTGGTCTCAGGGTTCAAGTGTGGATTCCCTACGTACTCATATGCATCTTGTCCTACCGTAAAGTGGTTGATGTAACGCTCAATCATATTCGGACTACGCACCCCACGACCAATTGCGAGTTGCATGCTCCAACCGCTATGCGTTTGGTGGCTCAAGGCAGCTGTTGCACTATAGTTCCAATGAACATCAGCCTGGATGTTGCCTTTATACAGCTCGAGGAAATCAGCTGCTGGAGCATTCGCCTGCCCATCGATTCGATCGAGACGCATACCGGCAAGCAATGTCCATTGGGGATCAAAATAGTAGCGAGCTTCCGTGAAGACACCAGCTTGATTGATTCCGGCATCCTGCCAAATGGCATCAACCATCGTCATTGGCATAGGTAGAGGTTCACCGGTCATCATATTGCGCTTCACGAGACGGTTCCGATCTCCAGAACGCGCAACGCCGCGATAGTCAAGACCGGTGTGGATGAGTACTTTGGGTTTGGGAGTCAACGTCAGTTCAGCTTGTGCACCATAGGTGTTGGCTTGAACATCCGCTACTGCTTCTACCATCATGAAGTTGGGGCGCCGCGTATTGGTCATTACGTGCTCTACCTGAGTGGCATAAGCTTTAAATCGTAGTTGACTGATAAGTGGAGAAAGCTGCTGACGTCGATAATCGAGCGTTAGGAAGTGACTGTCGTCAGAGTCGGTATCCATTGCCAGACCACTGTGCAACACATCTCGGTGGAACGCACTGCGCCAACCCACTTGAAGTAGCTGCTGCTCATCAGGCCGATAGGCTGCTTTTACATTATAGTCATAAGCACTGAACGAAGAAGGGATAAGGGTGCCATCGCCACTAGTATAGCTTCCGTAATCCTTCCAACCGCCACCTACCGTTAAATCTATCTCCTCACCACTGCGGTTCAGTTGAAACTGACCGAAGTGTGTGTTACCATTCGTCTCGTAACCCGATTGCACCGAACCATGAATCTGACGATCCTGTGAATGTGGGATGCCTTCTGTGACGATGTTAATGACTGCTCCTGTAGTGGGACCGTAGCGTACACTAAACGGACCACGAATGATTTCAATCTTTTCTACCTCTTGAGGATTAATGTGAGTGGTCGCTGGATCCATTCTCCCTGGGCAGGCGTAGGTAGTCTGTGCACCACCATCGTAAATTACATTCAGTTGCTCGTACTTGAATCCGCGGAAGGTAGGGTCTACCGCAAAGCCTCCTTTTCGGCTGAGGCCAAAGCCTGGAATATTCCGAAATAGATCTCCGATATCACGTGGCTGGGTTATCTGCTGCGCTGGATCAATCCAGGTATCAGATTGTGGTTGACTATAGTGTGGAGTACTACTTACCAGAACTTCCTCCAACAGAATGGGAGCGCTTGGTAATACGTAGATCTCTTTATTCTTGTTCAGTTCAAAGACTGTAGTTTCATAGCCTAGCTGACTCACTTCCATAGTGGTCTGACTTTTGGAAACGGTAATCTCGAAAAAACCATCAAGATCGGAATAGGTGAACACATCACCAGCTTGTATCAGTGCGAAGGATACGCCATGTGTTGATGGAGCTTCCTCCATAATGCGCCCTTCAAATTTAGAAGTACCATTTTGGCCTAGCAATAGACCTACGGACAATAGGAATAGCCCGCTGAGAAAGATATTTTTCATAGCAGTGTTATTTAGCGTGATTCCTGCACCAAACCGGTAAAAGCCGGTTGGTGCCCATCTAGAAAAGGTGTTAGAAGTCTTTCCTTCTGGCCAATCGGTCCATACTCATTGTTGGAACCAATACCCAAAGGCCTAGCGTGAGTAAGGCCACCAGGATACCAAGCGAGGTCCCCAGGAATTTCTGGAAGACAGCCCCGGTATACCCCATGATAGCAGAGGTGTCGAGTTGTAGCAATAGTAATATTCGGGATAGGTCAATAGGATTGAACAGGCTCATCCCAAGCGACAGATTCTCCAGTGGATAGTCGCGGAAAAAGAATAGTAGAATCAGCAGCAATCCATCGTAGATCACAGCAAAGAACAACCATAGAAGGATGGCCATGCCAAATCCACGAATCTTATTGTCGAATCGCAAGGCTATCAGGAATGCCAGACCTGAGAAAATGAACGACAAGACTACACCATTCGCTAATAGGAATAGAAAGGCGAGTAGCGAATCAGCTTGAACCAAACCGAAGAAAAGGAAGGGGAGTCCGATACCTAAAAGTAGGCTCACCGATAAAGACAGCGCTACGCCCAGGTATTGCCCCCAGAATATGGCCCGACGGGGTAGGGGCTGGGCAAGCAGTAACTCGGTAAATTCTCGGGAGTTATAGCAGTACATGACGCCAAACATGGTAGCGATCAGTGGACAGAGAATCAAGATGACGTTCATTAGACTGACGATCACCTTAGTAGAGTCTCCACTCAATAGAAGCAGGGCGCTGCTGAACACCAGGAAGAACCCAAAGTATAGATACGTCCATCGACTGCGGAGCAGGTCGAACAAAGTGTATTTGAGGATTTTTATCATGGTGCTAAGCGTTTTGTTGATCAGGTTCAAGTGCTTGTTCTAGCGCCTCAGACACTACTAGCAGTTGAGCGATAGCTTCTTCGACAGATTCGGCAGCCTCCTGCTCCAGCAGCTCTTCGATGCTGCCTTTGAAACAGACCTGCCCGTCGAGGAGAAATACGATCTCATCGGCCATCTCCTCTACGAAGCTCATAATGTGAGTCGTGATTAGAATGAGCTTACCTCGCTCACGTTCCTGTAGGATCAGTTCACGTAATTGTTGCATGGCTAAAGGGTCCAGGCCCGAGGTCGGCTCATCCAGAATGAGGATGGGGCTGTCGTACATGAAAGCCAAAGTGAGATTGACCTTTTGTTTGGTACCTCCTGATAGGTGGTTCAGACGACTATCAAGATAGTCGTGAAGGCCGAAACGATCAATCAGTTCTTCTGCCTGCGCTCGTCCTGGACGCAAATCTTGGATAAGGTCAATCAGCTCCTGGACAGTGAGGTTATCTGGGAAGCGGGCGATCTGTGGTAGATAATCCAATTGAGACCGATATTCCCATTTCCCCTTGATGGATTGCCCATCTACTTCGATCTCTCCCTGGTCAGGAATGACCATGCCCAGAATACACTTGATGAGCGTAGTTTTGCCGGAACCATTCGGACCCAGAATAGCCGATATGCGACCAGGAGTATTGAGTTCAAGATCAATGCCCTGCAAGACCGACTTCGGGCCGAAAGACTTATATAATTGGCGTATCGTGATCATAAGACAGCTTGCATTAGAGGTTCTGTGTCAATGACTTTGTCTGGCGTAAAGGCCGGACTTACTTTCTCTGAAAAGTTGAGTAAATCAATGAAGAGGCTACGCAGTAAAATGATGGATTCTGGTACCCGACTGATGACGTAGGCATAGAGCTTTACGGGACGATGGGGTACATCACCCAGGCCATCTCTGTCCAGATCATAGCCGGCATATTCACTCCAGTAATTGCCATTGAACTCATTGTTATTCACCTGACTGTTGACTACCAAGTCCAGTGTATTGGTCTGGAAGTTGTTTTGGGTGAAATTGTTATCCAGGCAGCCACCACTCATTTGTATGGCCCAGCCATTGGCGCGAAAATCGTTTTCGCGATATTCGAGCCGCGTGCAACCCTCTACCAAAATCCCGATAGTATTATGGTCGAATTGATTATCGATGATTTCGGCGTCGTAGATTTCTTTGAGTAATAGGCCATAGGAGGCCTGTCCCCAGTTGTAGAGAAACTCGTTCTCGTACATATTGATCTCCTTGGAGAACATCACTGCTACTCCCGCACCGTTCTGGGCGAAGGTGTTGCAACGGTACTGATCATTGTTTGAGAACATGAAGTGGAGTCCGTATCGGATGTTGTTCTCGCTGTAGTTGTTCTCCACGAAGCTGTAGTGCACAAACTCGAGGTAGATTCCATCGCGGTAACCAGAGATATAGTTATCAATGATGTTCAGGCGTTCGGCATACCAACAGTGGATGGCGTTGCCGGCATCCATTTCACTTTCTGCGGCCGCCAAAAGGACGTTGTCTGCGATGAGACCGTCTTCACCGTTTTCGATGAAAATGCCGAAAAAGGCATCAATGATTCGATTGTTGCGAATGGTGAAGTAGTCATGTCGCTTTACGCGTATTGCGGCTAAATCCTTGATGTGACTACGTCCGGCATTGTGGAATTCAAAGCCTTCCACAGTGACGCTATCGGCAGCGATTATGATGATCTCGTCTTTAAGTTGACCATCGATGATTACTTCTCCTAAACCACGCAAATGCAATGGCTTGTCAATGGTTATACCCGCTTCGTAATATAGGCCTGGCTGCACCTCAATGAGGTCGCCTGCGGAGGCACGCTCAACGGCTACTTGGATACTGCTAATGGGGCAGTCTGCGCAGACGGTATACGTATTCGCAGCGGTCAGCCAAGCTACGGGAAGCAGCAGTAGTAAAAGGAGGCTTAGCGTTGCGTTTTTCATTTTGCGAAGTGTGCTTGAAGGCTACTCCAGTCGTAGAGTTCGCCCGTTTTTTCTGCTTGGAATTGCTGAGCAATTTTCTGATCAGCAAATCCGGTGAGGTTGGCTCCCATTGGACTGCTCAGGTTTGGACTAATCAGATACGTGCAGTCTTCAGCTGCGAATAAACCACCCTCGGTGGATGCGTAGTCCGTCACCAGGAAGTGACTGAATTCGACCTCTTGGTGCTGTTGTAGATATTGCACCTGGCACTCAATGGCATCGAATTTATAGACGCGACCTTTGGTGGTTACCAACTCAGCAGCATGCTGCTTGTCTACGATTGTCATCCGACAAAAATCACAGAAGTCAGTGCCGTATGCAATGGGCTGTGGCTCGGGGCTACAGGCCACCATTAGGAGCAAAGCACCGAAGGTGGTTAGGAGTCTCATGATGTCGTTGTTTTTCGTTTTAGGTACCAGGCAGCGGCGGATAAAGCCATACCTAGCATCACGAAGTACCCTCCGAAGTGTGGAAGAGATACCGCCGTGAAGTTGATAATCTCCTTGCTGCCAATTAGTGGCGGCTGGAACGAGGCATCTGGTATTTTGATCGGGGCCGTATCACTCAAGTCGTGACCATAATCATATTCCCAGAGGTAGAAGTCGTACATGCCCAGTGCACAGATGATGATCATTAAACTCAACCAGGCCATAAAGGCCCATTTCCGATTAATCAAAGCAGCTATTAGGCCAAGGCCGATCATGGCGCCGATGATGTATGGGAAATACTGTAACTCAGGTATGGCATCCGGTACGATTTCCTTCATGCCCACGTAGTGATTCAGGATGTTTACATTTTGCAAAGTACCAGGGGTACTACCGCCAATTTTATTGATCCAAATGTGCATCTCTACACCGTCTGGATATTGCGGGGCAAAGAGTTGGATCTTCCACATGGGCATGAAAAACAGGGCCAGTAGGCTAAGAGCGGCGGCAAACATCAGGAATTGCGGCAGGCGCTTCATATTACTTGGTTTAGCCAGCGCAGCAGCTGTTTAGTATGCTACTGCGCTGGCGGGGATATTAATCTAGAAGTACGGGAAGTATTATTGCGTGTATTCTTCTTCACCTAATGACCACTTCAGTGGAACATTAGCATTGGCTGCAGAGACGCGGATATAACCTTGCATCTCCTGGTGAAGAGCAGAACAGAAGTCGGTGCAATAGAATGGGTAAACGCCCTCGCGTTGTGGTTCCCAAAGGAGGGTCTCTGTTTGTCCCGGCATCACCAGTAACTCTGCATTACGTGCACCCATGACTGCGAAACCGTGCGGGGTATCCCAATCCTGTTCTAGGTTGGTCGTGTGGAAGTACACTTTGTCACCTACTTTGATGCCTTCAATGTTATCCGGCGCGAAGTGACTGCGAATCATCGTCATGTAGACGTGTACCTCGTTGCCGTTGCGTTCTACTCGAGCTTGCCCCTCACCTTTAGCAGCATAAGGGTGCTCGTTTTCTTCAATTGCGTAGATCTTCTTCGAGCGAGATACAATCTTATCCGCAGCGATACCCTGTGCATAGTGAGGCTCACCTACCGTTGGGAAATCAAGCAGTAGCTTCATCTTGTCACCAGAAATATCATACAACTGCGCGGAGTGATTCATCTCCGGACCAGTAGGCAGATAACGGTCTTTGGTAATCTTGTTCATCGCGACTAGGTACTTACCATCAGGCTTCTTGCTGTCTCCACCAGGAATCATCAAGTGACCTACAGAATAGTAACAAGGTGCGCGGTCCAAGACCTCCCAAGTGCCTAGCTTCCATTTTACTACTTCAGAAGAGATGAAGAAAGTGGTATAGGCATTACCCTGGCCATCAAATTCGGTGTGTAATGGGCCTAAGCCTGCTTTCTCTACTACCCCTGCAGTAATGTCTTCGAAACGCAATACTGGGATACCGTCGATGGTGGTCTCGAATGCCTCTTTTTCGATGGCATCCAATACTTTCGTGAAGGAGTGTACAGTCAGGTCAGCTGACAGCTTACCGTTACCAATGATATACTCACCGGTAGGATCAACATCAACACCGTGTGGTGATTTTGGTGTAGGTAAGAAGTAAACTAGACCAGGACATTCAGAAGGAAGCAAGACCTTTACAGTCTCCTTCATGGTGGAAGTCGCTACGTGGCTCTTTTCGTCATAGACATTGTGAGCGTACTGTGCTGGAATCTCCTGATAGTTGCCCTGCGCAATGTATTCTTCGGCTTTCTTCCAGTTGATTGCAGCAATAAAGTCCTTGTCATTTTGTGAAGCATTCACCTCTAGCAAGGTGCTTTTTTCCTCTGTATTATAAGAGGTGAAGAACGTCCATCCGTGAGAATCACCTTTACCCGAGTGAGCCAAATCATAGTCGAAGGCGGGGAGTAATACCTGGAAGGCAATGTCCATCTCGCCGTGCTCTGGCTCTACGCTGATGAAAGTAAGTGCTCCTTTAAAGTTTTCAGCATAGGTATTAATAGCCACGTCTTGCTGTGGGAATGGTACGCCGAATCGTGTACCGGCAACTACATACTCCGTATTCTCGGTGGTAAACGGTGAAGAGTGGTTACCTCCTGAGTTGGGGATCTCGATGATCTCTACTGTTTCGAAGGTGCTCAGGTCCATTCGTGCTACCCGAGGAGTGTTGTTACCGTTGATGAAAAGCCAGCGTCCATCTGTTTCGCCATCGGTCTGAGATAGCTCCGGGTGGTGGGCATCATCCCAGGGTACAAAGCCGTAGGAGGTGTTAAGCATAGGCTTGGTCTCTTCGTTATAACCATAGCCTTTCTCAGCATCCTGTGAGAATACAGGTATTACCTTAAGTAAACGACCAGAAGGCAAACCATATACGCTAACCTGTCCGCTGAAACCACCTGAAAGGAAGGCGTAGAAGTCGTCATACTCACCGGGGCCAACGTAAACCGCAGAGGCTTCGTCACCCCCCATGACAGCGCCCGCTGGCGTTTTGGAGGAACAGCTGTAATAGGCTAGGGCGATAACCACTAAGCCAAGGATCACCAGAATTAGGCGATTTGCTTTAAGCGGATTTTTCATAGTTTGATCGAATTGTGAATAAATGGATGTTTATACAGCCCGGCAGTGTACAGTTTCCACTGCCTGCTGTTGACGTACCAAAGTTGGCCACATTTCGCACCGCACTTAGGTGATGAAAATCATGGGGCTAAATGAATGATTTCATTTGCATAAATCAGATAAAAGGATATTTTTGTCTTATTTAAAATTGCTAATCATTCTAACCTATGTTTTCCAAAGCTTGCACCTATGCTATAAGAGCGGTTTTATACCTGGCTACTCATGGGAGCGAGACCAAGAAGCTTGGTGTTAAGGATGTGGCGGAGGCTTTGGATGTGCCAAAGGCCTTCCTCGCAAAGTTGCTACAGCAGCTAGCTCGTCATAACCTGATTGCATCTAGCAGAGGTGCAAATGGTGGGTTTTATCTAAAGACGGAACACTGTCAGGCGCGACTGAGAGATATTGTGGAATGTATCGACGGCAGTGATGCCCTTACTGCTTGCATCCTTGGCCTACCGGTTTGCTCTTCCGAAAACCCCTGTCCACTACATGTCGAAGCCTTGAAGTTTCGGGAGGGACTGGACAAGGTAATTAGCAATTCTAATGTCGAAAGCTTTACCGATGCTATTAAGCGTCAAGACTTAACCATTTAAATAAATCACCATCTAAATAATTACTTATGAGATCGTTATTTGCGCTTGTACTATTTGCCACATTGCTGGTTGCATGTGGCGGCGAACCTAAGGAAAAACCCTTCTCTGTAAACGCTCCCGCCGAACGCGTAGACGACGGCAAGGGTGTTGGAGAGATTACGCAGGTCACTCTCAATAATCCGCTGAATCAAGAAATGGCGGATCGTGGAAAGGCGATCTACGAAATGAAATGTTCTGCCTGCCACAAACTCACTGACCAAAGAGTAGTTGGCCCTGGCTGGGCTGGGCTGACTGAGATCCGAAAGCCAGAATGGATTATGAATATGATCACCAACGTAGATGTGATGTTGGCTGAAGACCCTACCGCACAGAAGTTGTTAGAAGAATGTTTGGTACGGATGCCTAACCAGAACCTCAGTATTGGCGATGCCCGCGATGTTTTGGAGTTCATGTTGGTTTTGGATGCTGAAACGGAGTAAAATTGGATACTCGAACTGGGAAGTCAGAGAGAAAGTAGTTCTCTACCTCTGATTTCCCACTTCCGAATTTCTACCCTGCACTTATGGAAAGAAAATGGTTATTAGTAGCCCTTGGCAATCTCCTGGTGGCTACCTGTATTGGTGCGCTCTTGCGCTTCGCCTTTGTAGCGGAAGTCAGTTGGCTTCATTTCAAGTCTTTTCTACATGCCCACTCCCATGTGGCAATGTTAGGCTGGATCTATTTGGCGCTAGCTGTTCTACTGGTTCCCACTTTTACTTCGGACTCAGAGGCCAAACGCGAACGTTATGATCTGTTATTCTGGGCTACGCAGGTAGCTGTACTGGGTATGCTCTTCAGCTTTCCCTGGCAAGGATATGGACCCGTGTCTATCTCTTTTTCCGTAGTGCATATCATCTGTTCCTATATTTTTGCACTATGGCTATGGCGGGCAGTGCCGTACCGTGGCGAGTTATCCGTTCTTTTCTTGCGCCTGGCCCTCGGCTTTATGCTACTCTCCACCATTGCCATTTGGATGATGGGGCCTATTATGGCCACCTCTTGGCGCGGCTCCATCTTCTATTACATGGCGGTACAGTTTTACCTCCATTTTCAATTCAATGGCTGGTTTCTATTTGGAGTGTTAGCGCTCTTCTTTCGCTACCTGGAGCATCAGGGTTTTTCACTTCAGGCTTTTCCACGCCGTTGGTTTACAGGGCTACTAGTCAGCTCTTGCGTGCTCACGTACGCATTGGCAGTGGCGTGGGGTAATCCTACCTGGCCCGTCTTCCTTACCAATAGTATTGGGGTGCTATTACAATTAGCGGCATTGTTAGTGTTTGTTGCTTGGTTTTGGCCACAGCGCCAATTACTGCTGTCTCGTTTGTCCAGATCGAGTAGAGTATTATTGAGTATTGGCTTGCTCTCCTTTGCCGGTAAAATTTTGATGCAGTCGGTGGTAGCTGTACCCATAGTGGCACAGGCTGCTTACACCATTCGAAACTACGTCATTGGTTTTATCCATCTTATCCTCCTTGGTGCCGTCACTGGAGCCATTTTGAGTTACGCGATACACTGGCGTTATTTGACGGTGGATAAGCGTACCGCGCGAATCGGTTTATGGCTAATCTTCGGGGGCTTTGTAGGCAGTGAACTCTTGCTATTTCTTCAGGGGACCATGCTTTGGGGTACTTTAGGTTTTTTACCCGCTTACTATGAGCTTCTATTTGGGCTGAGCGCCCTAATCCCAATCGGCATAGCAGTTTTCTTAATTGGGCAAAGACGATCAGTAGGTTTAAACTAAATCTTAGGTGTCCTGTGGTGACTGCGGTGGTTCAGAAATGAATGTGTAAACCACCCAAGACACCAAAGAACACCCAAGCCAACTAAATTCACTAACTCAATTAATTCAATTAACCCAACTTAACCTTCCAACAATCAAACCAATTAACCTCCAAACCATTCTTATCTTCGCCCGTCCATTAAAGACGGTGCATTATGCTGGAGCAATTACTTAAAGACATAGCGGCCTTAGGGGTATTGGATTGGATCGTCACGATAACGGCCCTGATCTACGTCATCCTTTCTGCTCGAAATAACCCCTGGTGCTGGCTCTTCGGAATTGTCAGTTGTGCCTTGTGGGGCTACGTTTCTTTTGTCCAGTATGATCTTTATCTTGACGCTCTCCTACAGCTCTTTTACGTAGCCATCAGCTTTGTGGGTTTATACAGTTGGCTAAGAGGTGGAAGTGATGGTGGTGTGCTTCCCATAAGCAAGATGACACCGATGATGCACGTGTGGGTAATTGTAATAGGGGTTTTGACCGGCTTGCTATTTGGCTACGCCTTCAGCTACACCAGCGCTGCGGCTACCTACTGGGATGCTTTCACAACGACCTTCTCAATCCTGGCCACGATCTTATTAATCCGTCGAAGGGTGGAGAACTGGTTGTACTGGATCATTATTGATCTGGCGTACGTGGGTTTATACTATAGCAGAGGCGCAATTCTCTTCGCCGTGCTGATGCTGATCTATGTTGTGATTGCGGCCCTTGCCTATCGCCGCTGGAAAAAGCTAATGCTCGCCAAAGTAAGTGCTGTCTAATTGTTCATTCTCAGAACTTTATATGGAAAAGTGTCGCTTGGACACTATGCTGTATTTAAGCGACAGTCACTAGTGATTGGAAAGTTTAGCGATAAGCCTTATTTAGATTAAATCTAAATAATATGATACGCCAAATTTTGGATTTACCTAGCTGTCAATAAAACGAAGAAGCTTTATATCTTTGTCGAGTTTTATAAGCCTGTTATTGCTTAAGTATCTGGTTGTGAGGTGATTATTCGTCCTTCGGTCTTCGTCTTAAACCAGGCAAACAGTAAACATTATAATGAAAAGTATCCTCAATAAAGCTGTGCTGACTGCAAGTGGATTTTTATTCGCTTGTGAATTGTCAGCTCAAAATGAGGCAGCTAGTGGTTCCAATATTTTCATTTACACCTTAGTCGGTATTGCTATCGTCTTGTTCTTCGGCATGTTGATTAACGTTGCTGATAACTTGATTGGTATCGAAGCCAAGCAGAATAACATCGATGTAGATGAGAATGGACTAGCCTTTTTGCCAGGCCTGAATCACCTTTTCGGTGGTAAGGCGCCAAGCTACACCGGTGGTACACCTGTGACGATCTTGAATCGCGGTCATGATATCCTATTGGAAGGAGAGGCTAGCGGTGCAATAGAAGATGCTACTCAAGTTACTCGCGTAGCTGTTCAGCCACCAAACTTTCTTGGCCTTCAGCCAATTCCAAAGTTGACCGTTGCGGTAGGTGATACAGTAAAGGCTGGTGATCAAGTTTTCTTCGACAAGAAAATGCCAGAAGTGGCATTTGTGGCTCCTGTAAGTGGAGAGGTGATCGAAGTAAATCGCGGTGCTAAGCGTGCTATCTCCGAGATTGTAATCCTGGCAGATAAAGAACAAAAGTATCGCCAGTTCGATACGCCAGATGCTTCTGCAGATCGCGGAGCACTCGTTGACTTCCTGAAGGAGAGTGGTGCTTGGGCACTATTGCGTCAGCGTCCTTATAATGTTATCCCTGATCCGGCGGTTACACCTCGCGACATCTTCGTGAGTACGTTTGATACTGCTCCATTGGCACCGAACAACGATCTAGTTGTTGCTGGCCAGGAAGCAGCTTTCCAGCAAGGTATCGACGTTTTGGCCCGCCTTACTGATGGTCAGGTACACCTAGGCTTGAACGGCAACGGTGACGCTGCTCCTGCAGCTGCGTTTACTGATGCACAAAATGCCAGCAAGCGTTTCTTCAAAGGCCAGCACCCAGCAGGTAACGTTGGAGTTCAGCTTCACCATACTGCACCAGTTGGTGGTACAGATGTAGTTTGGACACTTGGCGTGCAAGAAGTGATTGCACTTGGTAACTTGTTCTTGAACGGCCGCATCGATTCCACTCGCGTTGTTGGTATCGTTGGTGCTGAAGTAAGTGAGCCTAAATATGTTCGTACCTACGCAGGTGCTAATGTAGGTGAGCTTCTTAGCGGTAACCTATCAGATAACAAAGTACGCCTAATCTCTGGTGACGTACTATCTGGTTTGGCTAAGGCTGAAAATGGTTACTTGAACTTCTTCGACGACCAGTTGACGGTTATTGCAGAGGGTGACTACTACGAGATGTTCGGTTGGTTAATCCCATCTAGCTTGCGCCCAACGATTTCTAATACCTTCCCTAACTTCCTACTTCCTGAAGTAAAGTTTGAGGCTGATACAAATACCCACGGTGAAAAGCGTGCATTCGTAGTCACTAATGATTACGAGCAGGTAATGCCAATGGATGTATATACGCAGCAATTGATGAAGTCGATCATCATCAACGATATCGAGCGTATGGAAGGTCTTGGTATCCTGGAATTGGTAGAAGAGGATGTTGCGCTTTGTGAGTTTGTTTGTGTTTCCAAGCAACCACTACAGCATATCCTACGCCAAGGTTTGGACCTAATGCGTGAGCAGGGCTAAGCCAAGCAAAGAATTACATTAAAATAATAACTCAGTATACACTATACTATGAAAAAGGCATTGCTCAATTTTTTCGAGCGCATCGAACCGGATAAAGAAAAGTCACCTTTTCTGCATACCGCTTACGACGCTTTTTTCACCTTCGCGTTTACGCCTAATGAGGTTACGGCCAAAGGTGTTCACATTCGCGACGGTATGGACTTGAAGCGTACCATGGTTCACGTGGTACTTGCACTACAACTCCTTTATGTTTTCGGTACGTACAATATCGGTGATCAACACTTCGACGCTCTGGGGATGTATCCTGGCGTATTTGAAGGTCTCCACCTGAAGATATTCTACGGCTTGGTAAAGATCCTTCCAATCTTTGTGGTAACTCACTTGGTTGGTCTTGGCGTAGAGTTCTACTATGCTGCTAAGAAAGGACATGCAGTAGAAGAAGGCTTCCTGGTTTCTGGTGCATTGATTCCATTGATCATGCCACCTGATATCCCACTGTGGATTTTAACGGTCTCTATCATCTTTGCGGTGGTAATCGGTAAAGAGGCATTCGGTGGTACCGGTATGAATATTTTGAACATTGCGTTGTTGGCGCGTGTATTCGTCTTCTTCGCTTACCCAACTTATATCTCAGGTGATGAGGTATGGATTGCTGGTATCGAGAAGATTGGCCCAGGTATGTATGCTGGCCAGGAGTACGGTGCTGTTTACGGTGTTCTTGATTCCATATTTGGAGCCTTCGGTTGGGCAACCTTCGGCGAAGGGCAACAAGCCGTCATTGATGGCTTTACTGGGGCTACGCCTCTTGGTCTGGCTGCGAAAGGCGGTTGGGAGGCTGTTACTCAATACTACACTGTTGACCAGATGTGGTGGGGTAATATCCCTGGTTCTATTGGTGAGACCTCTAAGCCACTCATCTTGTTGGGTGCTTTGTTCCTCATCCTTACTAAAGTAGCTGATTGGCGTATCATGGTTTCAGCAGTTGTAGGCTTCGTTGCCTGTGGTCTGATGATCAATGGTATTGCTCCTGATACATTTGGTCCTGGTACAGCTGGTATCTTCAAGTTCATGGCTGTGCCTTGGTACTACCACTTCTATATGGGTAGTTTCTTCTTTGCTATGGCCTTTATGGCGACCGACCCTGTGACGGCAGCCTCTACAGGTACTGGTAAGTGGATCTATGGTTTCTTCATTGGCTTT
Organism: uncultured Lewinella sp.; assembly: GCA_913057725.1. Lineage (GTDB taxonomy): Bacteria > Bacteroidota > Bacteroidia > Chitinophagales > Saprospiraceae > Lewinella. The sequence continues at coordinate 27,654 of CAJXOS010000011.1, read as the reverse complement.
GTGGGCTTGATCATTCGTATCCTAAACCCTGCATACCCTGAAGGATGGATGCTAGCGATTTTGTTCATGAATGTATTTGCGCCGCTCATCGATCACTATGTGTTCGAAGCGAACGTGAATCGTCGTGCGAAGCGTCAGGCTGCTATTGCTGCTGCCCGCGCGGAATCGGCTCCAGTAGCGAACGAAGCAGTAGCTGCTGAATAAGAAAAAGAATGACACCAACCCGACGATCTCGGAGGGTTGGTGAATTGTTATAGTAACAACAATATTAAAGAGTAATCATGGATAGAAATAGCACGAATTACGTACTGCTCTTCGTCGTTTCCATGACGGTGATTGTAGCCTTGATGCTGACGGGTATCCGCCAAGCCACTAAGGCGCAGGCCGAGCAGAACGAAGATATCTTTAACAAGCGTGCAGTTCTAGCCGCTGTTAACGATTATCTCGGAATGGGCGAAGGTGTTAAGGCAGATGACCTAACAGACGAGCAGGTTCTTGAAATCTTTGAGAGCAAGGTAGAGCAGATTTCGCTTAATACCAGTGGCCAGGAGGTGGACAATGTCATGGCAGAGGACATCGACATGGCTAAGGAAAAGAAGAAGCCAGTAGAAGAGCGCACCCTGCCTCTTTTCAAGTATGAGTACGAAGGCAATACCTTCTTTATCCTAGCGGTACGTGGAAACGGACTATGGGACGAAATCTGGGGTAACATTGCTTTGAAGAGTGATATCAACACTATCGCTGGTGCTTCTTTCGACCACAAAGGTGAAACACCAGGTCTGGGAGCTGAAATCAAGGATAACCCAACCTTCTCTAACAACTTCCAAGGAAAGGAAATCTTCCGTGAGGGTGAATTCGTTTCTGTGAAGGTTCGTAAAGGTGGTGCTCAAGATCCTGTTTACGAAGTAGACGGTATCTCTGGTGCAACAGTTACGGCTGATGGTGTAGACAAGATGCTACGCGAAGGTATTGCACTATACCTGCCTTACCTGGAGACCATCAAGGGTGAGAACATGGAGTCAATGCTCCAAGAGTAAACAAGAATTCTAACAATTCAACCAAAAAGCAATACAATGGCTGAGGTTAAGACAGTGGAAGAAGTAAAAGAGCCTTTATTCGGCAAAGAAGAAAGAAAGCTCCTTTCTGATCCATTAAATGATAATAACCCGATTACCGTACAGGTACTCGGTATCTGTTCAGCATTGGCGGTTACCTCATTGGTTTATCCATCTGTGGTAATGTCTATCGCTGTAGTTTTTGTTTGTGGCTTTTCTAGCTTGTTCACCTCACTGCTGCGGAACTACATTCCCAAGTCGGTACGTATGATTGTTCAGCTGGTCATTATCGCCTCGCTGGTAACGGTGGTGGAACTGACCCTGAAGTACCTGAACTATCCGGTCTATAAGCAATTGTCTGTTTATATCGGTCTGATCATCACCAACTGTATCGTAATGGGACGTTTGGAAGCGTTCGCTATGGCTAATAAGCCTTGGCGTTCATTCCTTGATGGTTTGGGTAACGGCGTAGGTTACGGTGTAATCTTGATTGCCGTTGGTTTCGTACGTGAGCTGTTCGGTAAGGGTAGCCTCTTTGCTGGTAGCCCAATCGAAATGAAGTTGATCGGTGCTACTTCTGAGTACATGATCAATACAACCCAAAGCACTTGGTTTGGATGGTATGCCAACAACAACTTAATGGTACTACCTGCTGCTGCGATGTTCATCATCGGTGTGATGATTTGGATCCAGCGTAGCTACAACACTAAGCTGGTAGACATTTCGTAGTGAAATGGCTTTGATGTCCTGTTAAACTTGCAAACAAGAAAAACTATATTCTCATGGGAGAATTTATGAATATTTTCATCAAGTCGGCCTTTATTGAAAACATGGTATTGGCCTACTTCTTGGGTATGTGCTCTTACCTGGCCGTATCCAAGTCAGTGCAGACTGCTTTCGGTCTGGGACTGGCGGTGATCTTTGTACTCGGAGTTACTATGCCTATCAACTGGGTTATTAACGAGTACCTGCTAAGCGAGAACGGCTTGTTCGGTCAGGATCTGACCTTCTTGCGTTTCATCCTCTTTATCGCGGTAATTGCCTCTATGGTACAGTTGGTAGAGATGGTAGTAGAGAAGTTTTCACCAGCACTTTATGCGGCACTGGGTATCTTCCTGCCGCTGATTACGGTAAACTGTGCGATCCTCGGTGGATCATTGTTCATGGTTTCTCGTGAATATAACTTGTCTGAGTCAGTGGCTTTCGGATTAGGCGGTGGTTTCGGTTGGTTCTTGGCAATTATTGCTATTGCAGCTATCCGTGAGAAGATTCGTTACTCAGAGGTGCCTCCAGCTCTTCGTGGCTTGGGTATGGCATTTATTTTGACTGGACTTATGGGGATTGCCTTCATGAGTCTAATGGGTATTGATCCGGCGGTGTTTGGCGGCGCTAATTAGTATCCGATTTTTTGGTGATCGATAATATCTAATATCAATGGGAACGATAATTTCAGCAGTTATTCTCTTTACAGCAGTGATTTTGCTGTTATCCTTCATGCTGATTGCCGCGCGTAAGCGTCTGGTACCCCAGGGTGAGGTGAAAATTGTGATTAATGGTGATGAGGACAACCCGATGATGGTACAGCCAGGAGATACTCTTCTGGGCGCCTTGTCTAACCAAAATGTATTTCTGCCTTCTGCTTGTGGTGGCGGTGGTACCTGTGCGATGTGTGAGTGTCATGTAGACTCTGGTGGTGGCGATGTACTACCTACGGAGATGAACCACCTTACGCGTAAGGAAGCTGCTGAAAACAAGCGCTTGGCTTGTCAGGTGAAGGTTCGCCAGGATATGCACGTTCGTATTCCGGAAGAAATCTTCGGTATTAAGAAATTCGAGTGTACCGTTGTATCTAATTACAACGTGGCTTCTTTCATTAAGGAGTTTGTAGTGCGCTTGCCAGAAGGGGAGGCTATGGACTTCCAGTCTGGTGGTTATATCCAGATTGACGTACCGGTAGTAACCGTTGACTACAAGAACATCGACATCAGTGCTCACCCTGAGCACCACGGCGATGATCCTAATAAGTTCCAAAGTGAGTGGGACAAGTTCCAGTTGTGGGACCTTAAGATGGTCAACGACGAAGAGCAGTTCCGTGCTTACTCTATGGCTAACCACCCTGCAGAGGGAGACATCATCATGTTGAACATCCGTATTGCGACTCCACCATGGGATCGTGCTGCGAATGGTTGGATGAATGTTAACCCAGGTGTGTGTTCTTCCTACGTATTCGATCAGAAGCCTGGTGATAAGGTAACGATCTCTGGTCCTTACGGTGAATTCTTCATCAAGCCTACGAAGAAGGAAATGGTATACATCGGTGGTGGTGCAGGTATGGCTCCACTTCGTTCACACCTTTTCCACTTGTTCCACACCTTGAAGACAACTGACCGTAAGGTGTCTTTCTGGTACGGTGGTCGTACGCGTCGTGAGTTGTTCTACATCGAGCAGTTCCGCGAAATCGAGAAGGAATTCCCGAACTTCCGTTTCTACGTAGCATTGGATAACCCACTACCAGAAGACAACTGGCAAGTGAAGGAGAGCATGGAAGCTGAAGGTGATGGTTTCAAAGGTTACATCATGCCTGTTGTGATGGAGCAATACCTGAACAACCACCCAGAGCCAGAAGAAATCGAGTACTACTTCTGTGGACCTCCATTGATGAATGCTTCTGTAATCAAGGCACTAGATGAGCTTGGTGTACCAGAAGAGAACATTGCATTTGACGACTTCGGTGGCTAAGCCCTTAAGTTGACAACATAAGTAAAGCCCGACCTTCTTTCGAAGGCCGGGCTTTGTTGTTTTTATGATGCTGGGTGTAGGTCCTACGGCCTTAGAATTTCAGATACATGTCCGTTGATACACATATAGTAGTCATTCGGATCTTCGTTCCGCAAATTAGGAACGCCAAAGGTGGTTCTTCCATCTCCGCCATACATCGTGCCGATAAGGGAGAATATGGTCGAAAACTGTGCAATCGATAATAATTGCCCTTCGCACTTCATCCAGTCTTCTGCTCGGGTATTGGCAGCATCGAAGCTTTGTGGTGTAGGAAACTGCCGAATCTCCGCCGGATATGGCTGAGATGGCGGATTAGTGAAACTCAGAGACTGAATTTTGGGTCCATTTGATGGGCTAAGGCCATCATCCAAGGAACAAGTCGCGTCCCGTGGGCAAAATGTGGCTGGAAACCATGAAGTAGCCATAATTGATGGTTTTGTGAATATGGATTATTCAGGTAAATAAATTCGGATTTGAGACTTGCAACTACGCTATACGAATCCGCAGCGATGAGATGCTACACGCATAGCGGCCTTTCACAAAAAGGGAAACGGCGAAAGTTTACAAGAAATTAGAATGGAAACGCTTTAAAGATAAGAAAACTACTTTACCACGCGTCAATGTATCGACCGCTGGCTACAGATGGCACTGTTTCCAGGGTGCGCTGAATCCACAAACGAGTATCTTTTGGATCAATTACTTCATCAAACTCAAGTGAGGCGGCCGCTGTGATGGCTTTTCCTTTTTGGTAGGCAGCTTTGACGAGCTTCTCGTACAAGGCAGCCCGTTCCGCTTCCGTAGCTGCAGCTTCCAGTTCTTTCCTGTAACCTAACTGAACCGCGCCTTCTAACCCCATCGCTCCAAACTCAGCGGTAGGCCAGGCGATGCTCAGGAAAGACTGATGAAAACTCCCCCCTGCCATGGCCATTGCTCCTAAGCCATAGGCTTTACGGAGTACTACAGTAAGCAGTGGTACTTGGATGTTGGCTGCGGTCAAAAACATCCGTGAGGAGTGCCGCACTAAGCCTAGTTTTTCATGATCAGGGCCGACCATGAAACCTGGTGCGTCACATAGCGATAGGATTGGCAGGCCAAAGGCATCACACAATTGCATGAAGCGGCTGGCTTTATCTGCAGCATCACTGTCAATGGCTCCTCCCAAGTGGCGTGTACTGTTGGCTATCAATCCCATGGGGCGTCCGGCTATCCGAACCAGAGCGGTGACCATATTTCTAGCGAAGTGTTCTCGTAGCTCGAGTACACTATCTTCATCGCAAAGTTGATCAATGATCTTATGGATGCTGTAAGCGAATTTGCGGTTTTCCGGCACTAGCTCTCGTAAGGTAGTTTGATCTAGCGCTTGCCATTTATCTACTTTTCCTTGAAAATAGGAAAGGTACTTTTGGGCTACTTGGACGGCCTCAGCTTCATCTTCGACAAGAATGTCAATGACGCCATTCTTGGCTTGAATATCAGCAGGACCAATCTCTTTGGGATGAAAATTACCGAGGCCTCCACCGGCAATCATAGCAGGACCTCCCATTCCGAGAGAAGTCGTTTTAGTAGCAATAATAACATCGGCACAACCTGCGATGGCAGCGTTCCCCGCAAAGCAATAGCCATTGACAATAGCAACGCGCGCTACTTTTCCACTTAGCTTTGAATAAAGTACCCAGGTGTTGAGATCTAGTCCCCCCACTGTGATTGGTATGAAGTCCACATCCCCGGGTCGACCACCGCCACCTTCGACGAAGAAAACCACCGGCTTTTGCGCCTGCCCTGCTTGGTGGAGCACTCGATCTGTTTTCTTATGATTAAAACCACCTTGTGTTCCAGCTAGTACAGTATAATCATAGCTAAGAACAAAGCATTTGCTGGCTTCTTCATCGAATAGGTGTCCGTTGATAGAACCAGTACCAGTAATCAAGCCATCCGCTGGTGTTTGTTGATACAATTCCTCTTTGGTCTTTCGGCCTCGCTGTCCAGCCACAATTAAGGAGCCGGTCTCCAGAAAACTGTTTTCATCACAGAGGTCCGTAATGTTTTCACGTGCTGAACGATAGCCTTTGGCGTGCCGTTTAGCTATGGCTTCTGGTCGATTCTCATCTTGCAAGAATGCTTTGCGCTGCTGAAATGCTTCAAGGTCTTTACGTACAGGAGGAGTTGTGTTCTTATCCATTTACTGCTTGTCTTAACGTAGGCTGGAGAGATGCCTAAGTTAAGCATAGGTACAATAGTATTGCACGTTGATTCCAACTTTATATGCTGGACTATCTTTTACCTAACTTTCCACTAAATAGATTTATCCAGGAAGGTGTACTGCGAAACAAGGGGCAAAAAGTCTATTGAGTACTTTGATTTGATTTTACTAGCTTTATTGGTAGACTCTTTCACTTTTGAAATCCGAAACGAAAAATGACTTCTCTCTGTACAAAGCATGTCTTATGCTGCGCTATGTTATTATTTGGTGGTTTATTGACGACAGCCGAGGGGCAGCAATGGGCTGTTGATGATTGGAATTGGACGGAAAGTATCTCAACAATCCCATATGATAAGGGTGGGCATCATCTGTATTTGGGGAAGTTTGAGGATAGATTATATTATCGTGGTGGTAGTGATGACCAGCCGACGCTAGAAGTTTATGATTGGTCTAAGGAACATCTCTTTTCAATAAATGTCTCGTTTGTTGTCAATGAGAAGACCTTATCTTTTGATCGGTTGATCGAGACGCGTACTGGCCTCATTGGGACATTCAAGTGGGCGGATCGAGATAACAGTCGTCTGGAGGTGTATACCGCGACCTTAAGTGAAGATGCATTTGCAGAGCCCAGCCTTTTGTTATCGCATGATTATTTAAGAGTTATCGGTATTTTTAAGAATGCTTATCCGCTCTCCGAGACACATATATTTAGGCGTAGTACATGTCATGATTACTTTATTTCATCTGACGATTTATCGTATCATTTGTACTCAAATGGATTAGCACCAATCGGGTATAGTAACAAAGTCAATCAGGAGATTGAGGGGCGCTATTTCGCATTGTTTGATGCCAATTTTGAAATCATTCGAGAATGGACTATACCTACCTCGCCAGAGTATAAAATATCCAGTCTTGCCTTGTCTTCGACCGGGGAAATCTACTTCAGAGGAATCAAGGCGATGAAGTTTCTCGAAAGAAATGAGGCGCTTGCCGGGAAAAAAGGACCTAGCTATTACCTGTATTTTGGAACTATCTCGGAGCAGGGATATACTGTTCTTCCGTTGGGACTAGCTGATGGGCACCAAGCTACTAATTATAAGTTGGAGCTTGATGGAGCTAGCGGTCGCTTTGCCATATTTGGTTTCTATACGGATGGTACAACCAAGGGCAATATGAGTGGCTTGTTTGTAGTGAGGGGGGAAGGTGGTAGTATTGTGAAAACTACTGAAAGTACACTTCCAAATGGATTTGAGAACAGTGAGGTTTTAATGCATAAGTCCAAAATGGATGGTATGGTGCAAGTCATCAGAGGAGAGAGGATCGCTGACATTCCCTTCTATAGTACAGGACTCCAACTAAAATCTAGAGCGCAAGGTGCAGATGAAACAGTTAGCCTAGTATTCGAATTTGATAACGCCAGCACTCAGAGAAACTATCGTACTGTTTCATCTGCTGGCGGTTCCTACAGCGTTTCTTCTGGTACTTCTTTGATCCACGATGTTGGGGCTTTGTTTTTTGTGACCATTGATCGTGATGATAGATTAATGAACGTCAATTATTTCAATAAGCTCTACCATACGGGGGGCTGGAAAGCAGGGCGGTCAATGATTTGGCATGATGCAGATTATGTATATGCTTATTACATGACTACGCGGTCGCGCAAAGAAATCAAGAACTTAGATGGGGCCCATGAGTTTGGAGAGATGTTTGAGTTTGGAAAATGGGATCACCAGGGTGGGTTTGTAGAGTGGGAAATTTTGACGTCCGGAATAAAGGATTTTGAGACAATTCCTAAGCCACTTATTCGAGAAGGGCAAGAAGTCCTCTTTGAATCCTTTAACCTTCGCTACTCTGTGTACACGAAGTTGGAGCCTTCTTCATTTCGCTTGGCAACAAGAATAGCTCATTAGAATAGTATACTGTACAAACCTGGGTTATACTCACTGAGTGTAATTCTACCGTCGTTTTGCACGCTCGGCGCATAATATCATCGCTTCAGCAAAGATCTCCTGGATGGCTTCTATTGGGAAGTCTTTTTCAGGATTTATGGGTAGAATTTTCATTCGCTTTCGATCACCCCGTTCTAAAAGCGGATGTTCAATTAGGCCGCCATCAATGAGACCTATATAGGGGTGGTGGGTGTGTTTATCTATCCAAAGGTAACATAGGTTCTTTCCCTCGTACATGAAAAAGGGGCTACCGTATTTCCAGGCTGTTTGTATAGTCGGATCAAGATCCATAATGATATCACGTAGGCCTAGTAGAGCACTACGCAAGGGTTCTTCACGGTCAAGATAGAATTGGGTGATTTTGTCTTCCATAGGGTTTAGATGGCTTGCGGTATTAGTATTAGATGGCTTCTAAAGTGTCCTTTTGCACCCACCCGCTACGGCCGTCTACTAACTCGATTTTTCGCCAGCCCTCATAATTGTCGAGTATCCTCACTCGCAAACCTTCGTGCAAGGTGAGATCAACGGTTGATTCCTGATTTGGTGCAGCATAAAGGGCAACTTCAGGAGCTAGCAGGACAGCTTTATCGAAGTTTGCCAAAGCCTGGTTTCTACTGTTAGCAAATAGAACAAAGAGGAGGGCTAAAAGTAAGACAACAGGACTACCAAGCAGGAAACGGCGATGCCACTTTGGATACCATGTTGGTGGCTGAGTGCTTTTTCGAAAACGGAACCAGAATATAAAACCTACTGCACCTAGAATAGCTAATACAATGGCTAATACTGCCCAAATATCAGGTTGAAGGCGGGCAGCAATTTTGTGCCACCATTCGTAGAGGAAAAAGGTAGGCAGTGGTAGTAAGCCGTCCACTTGTTCATTGCGAATCAACTCCAGGTTTTTTTCGACCTGCTTATCATAAGGTGCGAGCTTATAGGCTTTCTCCAGATGGAGGATTGCGTGGCCCAGATCGGTGTTTTGATAGTAGGCTAGTCCTAGGTTATAATGCAAGTCAGAAGAAGAGTAACCCTGTGTGATTAGGCTTTCATAGCTGGCAATTGCTTGCTCATAACGCTTGGCATCTTGCTGCTTAGCAGCGTCACGGGCTAGATCTTCTGCACTCTGAGCAGTAAGACCAAGAAATGAAACCAATAGGAGTAATGTCGCTAAACTTCTCATTGAGTATAATCGATTAAGAAATCGGCAATCTTGCGGTCGTTGCTGAGACGAGGAACCTTGTTCTGCCCACCCAGTTTACCTTGTGTTTTCATGTACGCTCGGAAAGAATCTCGCTTCAACGAACGAATGACCAAGGGGCGAAGGATTCCACCATCAATCAAATCCTGATAATAGATATTTTGTTCGACCATTGATTGGTTGAGCCGCTTGGAAAATGCCTCCAAATCAGTGGGTAGGTGTTCAAACTCGACGAACCACTCGTGATAGGGTACACTACCGTCTGGTGGGTTTACCTGTGGAGCCACTGTAAACTCGACCGTTCGGACAGTACTATCACCAACTGCTTCCAGCATTGCTGTTTCTACTTCCTTACCAATTACATGTTCGCCGAAAGCAGAAATGAAGTGCTTAATTCGTCCAGTGACAAGAAGACGGTAAGGGGCCTTGCTGATGAATTCAACGGTGTCACCAATATTGTAGCCCCATAGACCCGCATTATTATTAATTATGATGGCGTAGTTCACACCTAACTCAATTTCTGCCAACGAGAGTCGGGTTGGATTCTCGTTGAAAATTTCATCAGCAGGGATGAATTCAAAGAAAATGCCGCTATCAACATTGAGCAATAAACCTGGTTCTGTTTGACTATCCTGGAAAGCGATGAAACCTTCACTAGCAGGATAGGTCTCTACACTATCAAGACGTTTCCCGACGAGGTCTTCTAACGTATTGCGGTAGGGCTCAAAATTTACACCGCCGTAAACAAAGACATCGTAGTTGGGGAAGATATCCTTTACATAACGCTTACCTGTCTTTTCCAATAATCGTTCGTAGTACATCTGTACCCAAGGGGGTATGCCGCTAATGAGGCGCATATCAGCTGGCAAGGTCTCATTGACGATACTTTCCAACTTGGTTTCCCAATCCTCAATAATGTTGGTGTTGTAAGAGGGGAGTTGATTGGTACGCAGCCATGCTGGTACTTGGTGATTCACAATACCCGACAGGCGACCCGTCTTGATGCCTGCTACTTCTTGCATTTCAGGGCTTCCCGATAGGAAAATGATGTTTCCATCCAACCAGTCTCCCTTGCCAGTGCGGGCGTAATAGTTGAACAAAGCATTACGAGCCGTGCCAAAGTGATTAGGTAGACTATCCTTGGTCAGTGGAATGTACTTTACCCCAGAAGTAGTTCCACTTGTTTTGGCGAAATAGGCGGGACGACCTGGCCAGAGGACATCCTTTCGTCCTTGTTTTATTAATTCCACATAGGGTTTAAGTCCTTCGTAGTCGCGAATGGGTACCTGCTCACGGAAGGCTTCATAACTGGTCGTTGCGGTAAGCTTGTGATCTTGTCCGAAACGGGTGCGAGCAGCGTTTTGCATCAGGTTGCGAAAAACACGCTCTTGAGCAGCCAATGGGGCAGCCGCCCAGCGATCAATGCTGCGTGCAACATACTTAGCAAACGGTCGGAGTAATGTGGATTTCCAGCCCATATTAAAGCAGGCATCCCAAACACCGATTTCCAGCGCTTGGGATGCATGATTTGGTGCCTCGCAAAGATAGCGAAGAACCCGTATTATATAAATCGGACCGCTTACTCGCGGAGGTCTTCAACGTAATAACCTGGATACTTAGACTCGCTAAAGGTAAAATAGCCGCTCGCGAATCGCTTGTTGCTATCCATACTGTTGATCTTGAAGGTATAGCGGCTACCATCTTTGGCAAAAGCTTTTACCCGTATAATCTCCTTGCCATCACGGGCAACGATCATGCGCAGTTTAGCATATTCGCTAGAGCGATCTGTCGGTTTAAACTCAATGATATGAACCACTCTACGACCTTCTGTTTGGGTGTCGATAAGGCTGTAGATAAATTGGCCATTGTCATAAAAGTTAAACAGGGCCTGCGGAGAAAGTAAGCCTGTGTCTTCACCTGGTTCAGGTAGCTCATTAATTTGTACCGACTCATTACCGTGAAGAATCAAGTAAAGAGCGGAGCCATCAGAAAGGACTTCCTGACCACCGAAGTTGACTTTATATTTATCACCACTACGAGCGAGTGTTCCATTTTGGGTTTCCTTTGGTTGTTCTGGAAACTCAATGTCTAATGAAAAATTGGCTTCAATAGAGGTATATGCTTCGTACTTCTGGCGTACTTGATTTAGAATTCTACGCGCCTCAGGATCGGAGTCCTCTGCTTTGGTATAATCCTGAGCGGAGACATTAAAACAAAGCAGTAGAGCGAAGGCACCTAAAAGAGTATGTTTCAACATGTTTTTAGCGAGTTGTTTTCTGTTGTATTGCTAACGCTATTAAGACGCAGCTTATTGATAAAGGAACATACTCTGGGTGTTAATGTTTTGCTAAAGAGAGTTGTTTAAAGTGTGGTGATGGGGTATGGCGTAGAGAAAGGGTATATTTGGAAAGAGGTAGGGAGAGTAGGGGAGGACTGGACAGACCGCCTGCGGCGGGCCCACCCTCACCCGGACCGGTCATGACCCTCAATCACAACTATCGATTGAGAGCATGGGATTCACACCCTTAGTAGTACAATTCACTACTAAGGCCAACAAAATCCTATGGGAGTAGAAAAACTGGAATGATTTACGCTGACTTGAATCGTCATCGGAGCTCCTGATGACGAAGGGGAATTGACCTCTGACTAGATCGTTTTTCTAAAATCTCACCTGTAATTATAGTCAATTTTGTTTATTTATTTAAACATTCAAACAAAAAAATAAAACACCATCCCTTTCTTATTCACTAAGTACTACAGACTAGCATGAAAAACACTACTGTTTCTCTATTCATTCTGCTGTTATTCTGTTGTGGCCTTGAAGTTTGGGCTCAACAAGATCTGGACTTTCTTGAGTACCGCAATGTCGGACCCTACCGCGGTGGTCGTGTGACGGCGGTGGCAGGCACCGCTCAGGAACCAGGCACGTTTTATCTAGGAGCCACCGGAGGTGGGATCTGGAAAACAACGGACTACGGTACCGAGTGGGTCAATGTTTCCGACGGTTATTTCTCTACACCTTCAATTGGTGCCATTGCGGTAGCTGGCGAGGATCCTAATATCGTATATGTAGGTACCGGCTCTGACGGTTTACGTAGCAATGTGATCCTTGGTAAAGGAATCTACAAGTCTATTGACGCTGGTAGCAGCTGGCAGCACATTGGGCTCGATAATATTGGCCAAGTTGGTGCGCTTATTATCCACCCAGATGATCACAATACAGTTTACGTAGCAGCAATCGGGCAGCCGTTCATGGCTAACGAAGAACGCGGAGTGTATCGTACCACCGATGGAGGCCGGAATTGGGAGAAGGTGCTCTATCTATCTGATAAGATTGGGTTCTCCGATGTGGAAATGCTACCCGGTAACCCGAATATCCTCTTTGCCACAGCCTGGAAAGCAGAACGTAAGCCATGGACTATTATAAGTGGTGGTACCGCCGAAGAAGGTGGTATCTATAAGTCGGTAGATGGTGGAGCGTCTTGGGAAAAAGTGACCAATGGCCTACCGGAAAATTTGATTGGCAAAATAGACGTGGCGGTATGCCCCTCCGATTCACGTATTGTGTATGCACTTGTTGAAGCGCCTGGTAAAGAGGGAGGCTTATATAAGTCGATCGATCAGGGTAATTCCTTCGAGCAGGTCTCTGACTTTGGAGGCATCCGTACTCGGCCATTCTATTACACCAATATTAGAGTTGATCCTAAGAATGCGCAGGTCGTTTATTCACTGGCTACACGCTATTATAAGACGGTAGATGGTGGCAAAAACTGGCAACGGATGAATCCACCTCATGGTGATAATCATGATATGTGGATTAATCCCGATAATCCACAACTATTCATACAGGCGAATGACGGTGGTGCTAATGTGACACACAACGGTGGCCAAACTTGGTCTACTCAGTTTAATCAGCCTACTGCTGAAATCTATCAAGTAGAGGTAGATCTCCAGTTCCCCTATTGGTTATATGGTGGCCAACAGGACAATTACACGACCGTTGCCGTTCCAAGCTTGCCGCCAGATGCGCGCCAAGTTGACGGTATCGGATGGATTATCAATACTGGTGGGTGTGAGACTGGGCCTGCTGTACCAAAGCCAAATAATCCGGACATTGTATATTCTAATTGCAAAGGAAGGTTTGGCGTCTTTGATAAGCGCACTGGGGTAGAACGCTCTTACTATGTGGGAGCTTCAAATATGTACGGACACAACCCAAAAGATCTACGTTATCGCTTCCAACGTGTGTCGCCGATTCACGTGTCTCCCCACAATCCTGATGTGGTATATCATGCGTCTCAATTTGTCCATCGGACAACGGATGATGGAGTGAGTTGGGAAACTATCTCCCCAGACCTGACTGCTTTTGAAGCGGACAAGCAAGTGATTTCCGGTAGTCCGATCACACGTGATATTACGGGTGAAGAATTCTACAGTACGATCTATGCACTCCGAGAGTCTACTATCAGCCAGGGGCTGATCTGGGTGGGCGCAAACGATGGCCCGGTCCATGTGACGAAAGACAATGGTGCTACTTGGCAAGACGTTACTCCGGCTGGCCTACCTTCCGGTGGACGTGTTGATGCCGTAGAACCTTCACCACATGACCCTGCCAAAGCTTACGTAGCTGTTCTACGTTACCAGCTAGGGGATGAGCGGCCATACATTTATCGGACGAATGACTACGGTGCCAGTTGGACCTTATTGACAGGCCCAAGAAGCGGAATGCCGCAAGATTTTCCGACGAGAGTTGTACGTGAGGATCCACAACGTGCGGGTCTCCTATATGCGGGCACGGAGTACGGTATGTTTATCTCTTTTGATGATGGTGCGAACTGGGAAGCGTTCCAGCAAAACTTGCCGGTCACTCCAATTACCGATATCAAGTGCCATGAAGGTGATCTGGTTTTGTCTACGATGGGACGCGGTTTCTGGATTATGGATGAGCTTCACCCACTGCATGATGAAGGCTTTTCTACTGAGCGTTCAGAGCCATATTTGTTCCAACCTAAACCAACCATTCGTTACCGTGCACCGATGATTCGTTCTGCTTCTGTACTAGAGTATCCAGATCCAGGCTTGACCATCGACTACTTTGTGCCGGAAGGAAACACCGAAACGGTGGTTATTCGCATCTTAACTGCAGATGGGAAACTCGTTAATGCTTTTCGAAGTGATAGCTTGCGAGCTTCCAAGGAGCGTGTGGAGAATATGGGCTTGAACCAATCGGAGATTCTGATTACTCGATCTTTGGCTGATGAGCCAGGTCTTCAACGCTTCCGCTGGGATCTAAAGGCTCGTGGAGCTTGGCATGCTCGAGCCAGCCGTAGCTACCGGAATGGCCCCGTTGTGCCTCCAGGAACATATCGCTTGGAGGTTCGAATTGGCGATTGGGTACAAGATCGAGAGTTTGTGCTGCTACCGGATCCACGTGTATCCTCAAGTAGTGTTTCGGTGCAGGATATGCAAGCTCAGTACGATCTACAAGAGCAAGTCAATGGATTGCTCTCGCAGGCTCGTCGATTGGAACAGCAGTGGTCTAAAGCACATAAAGGCCTGAGTAAGGCAGAACAGGAAGCGGAGCACGGACAACAGTTAAGTGCAGCCCTGACGGCCTTGCAAACGGAGAGAGATATGATTTATCCGCAACCGAAGCTCATTGGTCAAATTGAATACCTGGGCTATATGTTGAGAGGTGCGGATCAAGAGCCTGGGCGGGATGCTATTGAGCGATTGGCAGAGCTCAAAGCCCAGCTAACAGAATTAGAAAAATCAGTCGGTACAGACTAGTAGCTGCCGCTGCAGGTGTATTGAACTGAGAATCACAATAGGAGAAAGGAAGGGAACTATTCGTTGCTTTCCTTTCTCATTCATACCTGAGCAAGAATGCAGCGTTTCTTTTTGACACCAATTATCAGTATCCTTTTCTGCGTGATTCTATGCGGGCAAGCGCCACCCCCACCTCCTCCTCCGCCAACCCCGCCCCCTCCACCAGCAGTTGAAGAAGTCTTTAGGATTGTAGAGGAGATGCCTCGTTTCCCAGGCTGTGAAAACAAAGCCACATTAGAAGAAAAAAAGGCTTGCGCTCGAGAAGAGTTAGATCGTTTTATCTATAAGAACCTGGTGTACCCTGAGGAGGCGCTACAGGCAGGATTAGAAGGAACTTGTGTCATCTCTTTCATTATCGAAAAAGACGGAAGCATTGATTGTATTGCGATTCTGAAAGACCCTGGCGCTGGAATGGGAGATGCAGCCGCAGCAGCTATTGGCTTAATGAATGAACAGGGGATCAAATGGACGCCCCAGCGAAGTAGGTCGCGGCCTGTTCGAATACAATTTAATGTCCCGGTCAACTTTCGATTACCAAAAGAAGAAGGTGACCATGGCCTCGAAAAATAGTAGATATTTGTGCTCACCATTTTTCTCCCATTGCAATTAAAGAATAATAAAGATGCAGTTCCATTCGAAATAGTCGAGTGTACTGAGAACGGATACTGCTTGCATAACATCATTCGATAAACCATCAAAAGTCATTAATATGCGCTTTTCCACATGCCTAGTGATTTTGTTTACTGTTCTCTTGAGTGTTCCGATGTGGGGACAAGAAATTGAAGCTCCACCCCCACCTCCTCCTCCGCCACCCCCACCTCCTGCGGAAGAGATTTTTGTAGTCGTTGAAGAAATGCCTCGATATCCAGGTTGTGAAGACTTGGTTGATCGTGCTAAACGCCAACAATGTGCGCAGGAGTCATTGTTGAAGTACATCTACGAGAACATTCAATACCCAGAAGCAGCCAAGGCAGCCGGCCAGGAAGGTACAGCTGTAGTAGCCTTCGTCGTGAGAGAGAATGGAACATTGGATAACATCAAAGTTATCCGTGATCC
Source organism: uncultured Lewinella sp. (assembly GCA_913057725.1). Classification (GTDB taxonomy): domain Bacteria; phylum Bacteroidota; class Bacteroidia; order Chitinophagales; family Saprospiraceae; genus Lewinella. The sequence goes on along the minus strand of CAJXOS010000011.1, from coordinate 11,592 downwards.
GGGAGCAGGTATTGGAGATGCCGCTGCCGCTGTTGTTCACAAGATGAATGAAGATGAAATACGATGGATTCCAGGCAAGCAACGAGGTAAAGCTGTGGCAGTGCGCTTCAATCTACCCGTTCGCTTCCGTATTCCCGATGAGGAAATAGTCGAGGTTCCTGAGCCAGAAGAGGAAATAATGGAAGAGGAGCCCATCTTTATTGATCAGGAGATTGAGGAGGAGATTGAAATGGCGCCCCCGCCCCCTGTTTTTGAGGAAGAAGTAGAAATGGCACCTCCACCTCCACCACCGCCGCCAGTTATTGAGGAAGAGATTGAAATGGCCCCTGCTCCCGCTCCTGCTGCCCCTAGAAAGGTGGAAGAAGTCTTTAAGGTTGTAGAGGAAATGCCTCGTTTTTATACCGAAGATTGTGAAGGGAGGTCTCGTAAGGATATGAAGGAAATCTGCTCGCAAGAACAAATGCTACGATTCATCACCGATAATGTACGTTACCCTTCTGAGGCAAAAACTGCAGGAATAGAAGGAGTTTGTGTGGTTAACTTTGTAGTTGAAAGAGACGGTAGCTTGTCTAGCGCTACGCTCATTCGAGATATCGGAGGGGGCTGCGGCCAGGAAGTACTTCGATTAGTAGAGTTGATGTCGGCTCCTGGTCAGTGGGTGTCAGGCAAACAGAGAGGTCGGCCGGTACGAGTATCTTATAATCTCCCGGTGAGATTCAAGAATCAATAATTAGGTAAGTGAAGGAGTCAGGTGCTTTCGACAAAGCACCTGACTCTTCATTATTACCACATCAACATCCAGCGCCAGCCCATTGCTGTGCCGTTCATTGAGCGATACATTTCCTTTCCTTTCCAATCCAATTGACCAGAACCAGCGTCGCTGCCGCCACCTTCTTTTGAGAAGAAAACTTCTTCACTGTCCCAAGTCAGGGCTGGTTGGTCAGCTTTTTCCAGAAGGGTGTTGATGGCTGCCACTTCACTGCCCATACGTTGGTCGAATTGAACCTTTACCTGGTCCATGGCGGTCTTTAAGCGCTCCGCCTCGGTTAATTGCGATTGCGAAGGTTTACCAGGGTACTGACTCACTTTCATGTAGAGTTGCGAGATCCGTTCGCGGATCTGTTCGCCTTCGTCTACGTAGAAGTCGCCTTCTAAAGCCACCAGAGTGCTCATCGTTGCCTTAATCTGTTCTTCCAGATTGTCCACAGCGGCTTGTGGTTTGCGTTTCAGGTCTTCAATCTCCGATAATTGAGTTTGGAGTTGCTCGTACACTTGATAGATGTAAGCCAAGTCTTCACTCATTTCGTACAGTTGCATGGTAGTCTCACGCTGCACGGTCCGATCTTCATCACTGTACGGAGCGTTCGGGTCATTTGCCAAAGTAAAGGTCGTACTGTAAGTATCTCTTCCTTTGATTAACCTAACCTCGTATTCACCAGCTTCCAGGTTTGGTCCAAAAATGGAACCAATCAAGGCGGATCGGTTGCGAGTAGGTGCAGACTTCGGTGGAGGCATGCTAGTTGGCATACTTACAATATTGATACCTGCCGATTTACCTGCTGGGATCTCCCGAACCTTTTCACCATCCTTATAGATCTCGAAATACATCTTACCGAAGGTGTGGCGCTTTTTGTTGTAGTAGATCACTTGAGCTGCCGAGCTTGGGTTTCCAGCTGCAAAGTTACCTGAGCCTCCGAACCAGTTACCTCCGGCACCGGGATCACGAAGTAGGGTAGTGGATGGAGGAAAGAAAGCGACTTTCTCTTCCAGCATGCTGGTAGTCAGTTGCTGCAATGGACCGAGATCATCGATTAGGATAATACCACGGCCGTGGGTTCCCATTACCAAAGAGTTTTCACGTTCGTGAATAACCATATCCCGAACGCCGACTTTCGGCATGTTGTTGGTGAAACGTGCCCAGGTTTGGCCATCATCCAATGAGATGAAAAGTCCAAACTCGGTTCCTAGATAAAGAATGCTAGGCTGCTTGAGATCTTGTCGTACGCTAAGCGCATATCCTTCCGTACCTTCTTGCGATAGGCGAGTCCAGGTTGCTCCTAGGTTCGTCGTCTTGTAAACGTAAGTAGTGCCATCACCGGTGCGGTGCCCATCAAAGGTCACATATGCAGTTTGCGCATCATGCGGACTAGGCTCAATAAAGGTTACCCAGGTGTTGGCTGGTAGGCCAGGAACATTTGGGATAACATTATTCCAGTTCTTGCCACCATCGCTAGTTACCTGTAGGTTGCCATCATCGGTTCCGGCCCATACTGTTTGGCCGGCAACAGGAGATTCTGCGATAGCGTATACTGTACAGTGGTTTTCTGCAGTGGAATTGTCGATACTTAGACCACCGGAAAGGTGCTGTTGCTGCTTCTCCGGATCATCAGTGGTGAGATCACCAGAGATGCGCTCCCAGCTTTCACCCATGTCCTCACTTCGATACAAGTACTGGCTAGCAAAGTACATGCGGTCAGGGTTAGAAGGGCTGAGGTGAATAGGAGAATTCCAATTGTATCGTAAGTCCTCTTCATCATCCTGTCGGTACGGCGCTATGGATTTAGCCACACCGGTATTCTTATCATAGCGAACAAGGTTGCCGCCCTGGTACTCTGCAAAGATGATGTTCTCCTTTTCTGGATGGCGGAAAGCATAAAAACCATCACCACCATATACATTAGTCCAGTCGCTATTGCCAATTCCTCCCGCTCTGCGTGAAGGGCCTACCCAAGAACCATTGTCTTGCAGACCACCATATACATTGAAAGGCGTAGCATTGTCGACGCTCACATGGTAGAACTGAGAAACAGGTAGGTTCATCCACATTTTGGTGGTGCGGCCACGATCAATACTCTCGTAAATGCCACCATCAGTAGCGACCAGAATGTGTTTGCTGTTCGTTGGGTCAATCCATACATCGTGAATGTCGGAGTGCACGCTGCTGCCTATGGTACGGAATACCTGGCCACGGTTTTCACTGATGATGGCCTGGAAGCCACATTTTATGACGATGCTGTCATTGGTGGGATCAACCTTTATGTTACTGAAATAGAATGGGCGCACCGTGGTGTTGAAGTCATTGCTCACTTTTTCCCAGTTGGCACCGGCATCTGTACTTAGGTACAGGCCTTTTTTGTCAAGGCTTTTGCACTCAACGGAAAGGTAGATGACGTCAGGATTCGTTGGAGCTACACTAATGGCCATTCGACCTAGCTTTTCGTCTGGTAGGCCATTCTGAATTGGTGTCCAATCCTTTCCGCCATTGGTGCTTTTGTATACGCCACTACCACCAGTGAAGCCAGAATCAAAAGTCCACGGCAAGCGACGGAAGCTCCACATTACAGCGTAAACGGTCTCTGGATTTTGCGGATCGAAATCAAGATCCGTAGCGCCCGTGTTTTCGTCGATATATAGGATTTTCTCCCAGGTCTGTCCACCGTCCGTTGTTTTGAAAACACCGCGTTCTTCATTAGCATCCCAGAGGTGGCCCAGAGCTGCTACATAGACCGTATTAGGATCGTCAGGATGAACAATAATATCTGAGATACGCTCAGAGTCTTCGAGTCCGATGTTCTGCCAGGTAGTGCCGCCATTGGTGCTCTTATACATTCCGGTACCTACCGAAACACTGTTTCGCGGCCAAGGCTCACCCGTACCAACATAGACGGTGTTTGGAGCACTAGGAGCTAAAGCGATTTTTCCAATGGATTGGGTGTAGTCATCAAAGATGGGGCGTAATACCGTTCCGCCGGTGACTGTTTTCCAAACACCTCCGCCGGCAGCACCAACGTAGATAGTCGTAGGGTCTTCAGGGTGCACGGCTAGTGTACTTACCCGGCCACTCATCACGGCTGGACCAATCTTCCGAGCACGCATGCCCGAAAGGAGTTTAGCGTCAGTACTGAGCCCTGCTGTCGTTTCACTCGCGGTTTGTGCACTTGTGGTAGTGCCAGCGAGTAAAACTATAAAGAGAATAGAAAAAAGAGAATAGATAGTTCTCATAATGAAGGGTGTTGTAGTGGTGGTAGAAGCCATTTTGCGTGTTATGGCTTACATGAGCACGATACAATACTGGCTCTAACAGTAAAACTGTAGAGCCAGTATGAGTACCCTGCCAGTATCTACCGGCTTCTTATAATGGGTACCTTATTATTTGTCCGTCTTAGGGTAAGCGAACATAGAGTCATCTATATCAACGTTGAGGTCAACCTTAGTAACGGTTAGCTCAAACTGTGTAGCGCCATTCACTTTTGATGTGATCGACATCGGAATCATTAGACCGTTCACCTCCTCATAAGAACTGAGGTATGTTTCTACTGCTTGACCTTCCATCTGACCGCTATCGATAATGGTCTTAGTCATGATTGGAATCATGTATTCTGGATCAAAGTAGTGGAACTCCTCAGAACCATCCTCTTTAGTCATTTTCACCTCAAGACACATAACGCCGTCCACTTCTACGTCATTGGTATACTCGATGGTATGGCCTTTTTTCGCGTAGTCGATGAAGTCGTCTTCGAAAGTCTCTTTGGTGAACTCCTCAGACATTTCCTCTGGCATTGGCTGAGCATCCGTAGCTCCCATGAATGGATTGATCCACCAGGCTGTTTCACCATCATAGGCTTGTACCATTTGCTGGCCCTGGATGTTGATCTCCATGCGTTGCTTGTTTGGTGGTGCCTGAACCATCACGCCTGGGAATTCCATACCCATTTGCGACATTTTGGCTTCCATACGCATACTGGTAAGCGCCTTCCAGTTGTCTACGCCACCGATGTTCTCCAAATATGTACTCACGATCTCATCTGCAGTTAGGTCTGCTGATTTTTCTTGAGCGTGACCGATAAAGAAACCCAGCGACATAGCGCACATCAATAAAATGTGTTTCATTCTACTTCTTATTTTTTACGAAAATGATTTTTTGGTCAGATTGTTAGTCGATGCCTAGTAATCTGCTATGATTAAATAGGTATGCTATTAGTAGCAGCAATCCCTATTTTATTACACTCGAAAGTTGCAGAAAGTACATTAGCTGCAGAAAATTATTCGATGAATGGATTATGGTGTTGGATTAACATTCCCGGGTAAGCGTAGAAGACCAACTTGGAATGCGTTAAATGAACGAGTAAGTAGGACTAAATAATCTTCATTCGACCTGGATTCTAGCGGTATGAAAGACTTTCTGTCCGTTGTGGGCATAGTAAACAATGATTGCTCATGAGATATGGAGCCATTGCTGTTAATAACAGTCAGGTCGGTAAAAAAGGCTTTAGCGCTTCCGCTACCCCTTATCTCCATCCGCTCTTCCCGTGTTTTGTCATCGTGATATACTAAAAAGAGTTCATTGCCAACTAGTGCAGAGGTGAACGAAGTTCGCTGTGGAGAGGTAGTGTCAAAGGCTTTGTCGATTTTCTGCATCAATACAGACTGTCCGTCAGGATCAAAGATGACTGCTACAATTTGATTGGTATTATAAGTCCTCTGCATATTCAGACTCATGCTAGCTCCCGTAGTTCGAGACAAGCTTGTACTGTAAGTCTCCTCCGCCAGAAAGCCAAGCTTACCATCAGCAAATCGGACAAAAGATTTAATGAAGAATTCGTTGTCAAGTCCTCTATCCCATCTATTGGCCCACTTACTCACCAGATCTTCGAGGAAGTAGGGTGAGAATTCTTGTTCAATCGTGTTGCCTTGCGTGAAGTCTCTATTCACTTTCACAGAGAAAACCCCTTGTAGGTTGCTATTGCGTCTGGTATCGGTATACATGCCGGCCACGACAACGTCATCACCAGAGGTGCTCGGTATATACAAGCCAGCATACTGTGGTGCATACCCCTTCTCCAGAGATATCTCCATCTTTTGAATCGCCCCGTCTGAGGTGATTTTGAGTAATTCGTAACTATAGGAAGGGAGACCGGCATTCTGCCGACGCTCTGCAAACTCTTTCCAAGCTCGGACCAGTAGGTAAACCTCACCAGCGTTACTTATGCCGGAGTGTAGTACTTCGGCATTATTCTCACCATAATCCAGTATATAAGCTTTGTCCCATAGTGGATTAAAATCAGCGTCGTAGACATTTATCGTTATCTCCTCAGGTTCAGTGCGTAGTCGATTGAGGTTTGTCTGGGTAAGTAAAACGACTGAGCCATTGGGGCTTGTAGTTAAAGGACTGTTTATCTTCTGGATTGCCTCAGTTGCGGCTTCGGAATTTTTGAACCGTACACTTTGGCTGGCAATCTGTTGTACGTCGGCAAAGCTTTGGTTTTCAAAACGGCTCGTAAATGTTCGCAGTTCTGAAGTGCGTAAGTCGTATTGGTTAAAAACAGTGAAGCTGCCTGCTCGTGTATTAATGATACTTCCCAGGTGCAGTCTTTCTTTTCCGGTGTTGAATTCTACTGAGTTAGACTCCAGTAAATTGTGGTTCCAGTCAAAGCTTAGTAATGTACTTTGGGCACGGGAGTGTGCTAGCATGTGGTAGGCATCATCCGTAAGGCCTACCAGGAAAAATTCGTTTTCAAGAATTCCTGCTTGGCGATATTCATTCCCCCAACTTACTTCATACGATTGGGCAAGAAGGGTGCTAAAACAGAAAATAGAGACAAGAACAAAGAGGCACTTTCGCATTTGATTAGAGTTTTGTGGGTGTCAATAATCAAGTATTATCTCATGAGAAGCGGTGTAGACTTCTCCTATGATTTAATCGTAGCGCGGTAGAATACATTATCAGTAACAGTCAAGGCGTAGGCCTGCAAATGATTAGGGTCGAAGCAGGCCAAATTGGTAGTTTTTGTCTTTGCGCGTGTAAAGTAATATTCCGTCTTTGGTTGTGTAGCTTAATTGTGGTAAAAAGAACTTTGAGCCTACTACCTCGTTCGTAAATAGCAATTGTCTATGGGTCTCGCGGAGGTATTTGTTGAGGATGACTATGTCTGTGGGGATGGCGCTGTATCTTCCGTAAAGTTGGAGCGCTGCGCGTTCCGCCCGAGTCTTGTCGTCATTAAATATCAAGACTAATTGATCGTCTACAACCTGTGCCACGAAGGAAGTGGCTGCTAAGGTTGTTGAGGCAAAGTCCTTCTCTACATAAGCCTCCTTAAACACTTCTCCTCTAGGAGAAAACAATACAATCAAGAGCTTGTTCGTGTGGTACAATGTCTTGGTCCCAGGCTCGATGATTCGTGGCTCCTCTGTCGAGAAGGTTTCCTCCGCAATAAAACCAAGTTCACCCGTTGAGAGCGTAAAGAAGTTTTGGATGGCGAAACGTTCATTCAGGCCGAAGCTCTGGTCCGCAGCGCTATTGTCTCTCACGCCTCTGATCAGTTCATCACTGAAGAGGGTTGTCTCCTTGGAGATGACCGAGAAGTTTTCGTCAATAACCAGATGGAAGGCTCCTTTTAGGTTGCCTCTGGAGTCTATGTCCGTATACATGCCCGCGAGTACTAGGCGTGGTTTATTCCCTTGCGATAGATGTATGTCCGCGTACTGAATGGTAGTTGTATTGGTTAATTCTAAGTCAAGCTGTAGCGTCGTATCTGGGGTCACCTTAAGCAGTTCGTACCGATACTTTAAGAAGGCGCCGGTGGTTGACGGCTCTCCGATACGATTGTCCACTGCCATTAGTGCATAAACCTCCCCCAGTTCGTTGATGGCTATGCGTACTAAACCTGCCTCATTTCTCTTGTAAGGAAAGTCTAGCGTGGTTTCCCAACGTAAGCTCAGATGCTCATCATAGGTCTGTATAGTGAGCGCTAAAGCTTCTTCATCCACCACCTCATTAAAGCTTTGACTAGCAAATACGATTAGCGAAGAATCTGGACTAGTTTCTATCCGATCGAACTGCGGTACCCGAAGGCCGGCAATGCTGGTGTAAGCGTAAAGATCGGAGTAGGCAAAGGAAGAGGAATAAATGAGTTGAGGAGTAGTCAGGGAATCCGCTTCGAACTGGTTAACGTAAGTGTGCCGTTCTCGCGTCTTTCGATCTTCTTGAATAAAGACACCAAGGGTTTTCTCACGGGTGTGAATAAAACGTTTCAGACTCAGCTGGTCTTCGTTTTTGACGTCAAACGAAATGGGCTGAGAATTAGTGAGGCGGTGGCTCCAAGTGTAACTCTGGAGCGTTCTTCCCTTCTTGCCGGAGGAGAAGATGTGATAAGCGTCAGATGTAGTCCCTACCATTGACAGCGTACTCAGCGATCCACGAGGTGTTTTGAGCTCTTCACTCCAGCGTGCTTTGTAGGATTGTGCGTGAGAAGTGATGGAAAGTAGGAACAGGAGTAGGGGAATAAGGTAGAACGCTTTCATCATGTACGATTCTCTGAACTATACAGCTAAAACTACAAAACCCCCGCTGCGATTGCCACAGCGAGGGTTCTTATCATTTAGTAAGCGAGGCTTACTTCTCTTCTGGTTCACGACCACCGTCTAGGTGATCTTGGTAAGCTACCAATTCGTCCCATTTGCCATCGGCAGCCAGGCGAGCTTGCTTAGCCCATGTTGTAGGCTGGTGCATGCGGTAACGAGGACCTGCATCATCCAGGATCTGCTGAACTTTCTCAGTAGGAGCGTTAGCCAATTCTTCCCAAGTGGTGATACCACCTTCGTGCAATAGGCCTTCGATTTTTGGTCCTACACCTTCGATCATCTTCAAGTCGTCTTGCTTGATAGACTTGCCATTAGGCAATTTGATCTTTTCAGCCTTAGCTTTCTTAGGAGCTGGAGCAGCAGCAGGTGCTTCAGCAGCTACGCTGCGTGCTTCTGCTACAGGTGCTTCTTCTACAACTGGAGTCTCAGCTACAGGAGCTGGAGCAGCTTTCTTAGGAGCAGCCTTCTTCGTAGGCGCTGGAGGAGCAACAGCTACCTCACCAGCAGGAACGATGCTCACGAACATGCGGTCAGAACGACGGCGACGGTAAGCAACCGTACCATCAATCTTTGCGTGTAGGGTAAAGTCTTTACCCATGTATACGTTCTCACCTGGGTGATACTTAGTACCACGTTGGCGAACGATGATGTTGCCTGCTTTGGCATGCTGACCACCGAAGAGTTTAACACCTAAGCGTTTACTATTACTATCGCGGCCGTTGTCAGTACTACCTACACCTTTTTTGTGTGCCATTGTTTACTGTTTTTTTCGTTAACAATTGTACACCGACTTAGCCGGCGATGCTATCAATTTTGATCTTAGTGAAATGCTGGCGGTGACCATTCTTCACGCGGTAACCTTTACGGCGCTTCTTCTTGAATACGATCACTTTATCACCCTTCTGATGGCCTAACACCGTAGCATTAACTTTGGCGTTCAGAACCGGCGTGCCTACCTGAGTGCTACCTTCTTTGTTGATCAACAAAACTTGATCGAAAGATAGGTTGTCACCCTCGTTTGCTTCTAGCTGGTGGACGAAGATCTCTTGACCTTCCTCAACTTTGAACTGCTGACCAGCTATGGTTACGATTGCGAACATTGGAATATGTTTATTTAATTGAATTTCCTTAACGGCGGGCAAAGATACGCTTTATCCCTGAACTTGGCAAAGAAGTAAGTAAAATATTACTACTCAATCGTTTGCTTTCTCAGCTGCTCGAACAAGCGCCCCAGCAAACTCCGTTTTTCGGTGAGAATAGTGGCCTCAGCGCGCATCTGTTGCCGGAGCGTGATCGTATGATCGTAGGTGGTGTTGAGGCCTTTCGGTAGATTGAATAATACGCGGTACCCCCCATCATTTTGGCGCGTAGCAGCGGCAATCGACAAAACCTCCGCCTCAAGTTTGCCGTAGCGTTGCGACGGGAAGGCTAATACTTCCAGGTAAGCATCTGAAGCTACCCCGACTGATCCACTTTCTAAATCGGGTAAAATACCCTGTGCACGATAAATGACTTCTTCGGTCGCTGGAATGATACCTAAGGGTACTTGCTGTCCGGTTAGGGGCGTTCCTTGATTAAGCTCTTCAAAAAAGGTGATCGTCCCCGGAGCAGTGGCTTTTAACAGATAGCTGTCTTGCCAATTCATCAGCGCTTGTTGTAAGTTTCTATACTGTGCTTTCCACTGCAACCATAGTTCAAGTGAAGCTCCTTCGCTTTCAGATTTTAGCTGTGATTTGGTCCCGCTTAGTTGTGCAATTCTGCTACGAGCTTGGGATAGTCTGTTTTTCTGTTCTTCCAACCGCCGTTGCACGCCTAGGAATCGTGTCGCCGACTGGTCTACCTCAATTTGACTTGCTGATTCTCGTCGCAACAATTCTTCGAACTGCTTTAGGTTTCGTTCAGCGATCGCCAGTTCCAGGCGTAGGGTCTCCGTTTGATCATTGAGGTTGGCTTGGAGCAGCTCTTGTTCCTTGATCTGAGCATCCAGCTGAGCAAGCTGTTCTGAGGTGAATCGTTGCTTGAGTTTGGCCTTGATCTCGGCCGTAGTATTGAGGAGTTGCGTGTAGGCCAGGCCAATATCCCCCAAGTGGAGTGGCTCGCGTAGCTCATAATTCGTCAAAAGCAATGGAGCATCTACCTTTTGTAGTACCTCCAAAATGCTGTCTAAGTAAGTAGCATCCGCAAAATCGACTCTGCTGTCTAGAAGCAAGACTGCATCTCCTTCTTCTACAGGGCTCCCTTCTTCCACGAATACTGCTGCTATCGTCCCATCCATCCGGTTTACAATCGGTATGGGAGGTGGCACACTGCTAATCGTTACGGGTAGTTCAACCTTGTCGGGGTATTGTACCAGTGCGGCTAAGGCGAGGAAGAGTAGTAGCAACACTACGACGGTGGTGGTCCCCCAGTGCAGCATCCAACCCGCAGGTTTACGAAAAACCTCTAAGGTTTCATCAGGAGTAGGAGCTTGGAAGGAGGAGCGATGCATAGGGAATTTGTAAGTGAGATCTTGTGTCGTCGAAAGATACGCCTTTGGTGCTTTCCTATCAAGCGCTAGGGCAAAAGCCAAAACGTATGCCTAATTCAATTTGGCAATTAGTCAAATAGCTTACTCAAAGCTACATGCTGCAGTAACATAATCGTCTTTGCATCCTTGATTTCACCAGTCTGGATCATATTTAGTGCTTCAGAAAAAGGATACTCTAAGACCTCTATATCTTCTGTTTCTTCGGCTAAGCCGCCACCGTCGCTCACTTTTTGCGATGCTTCATATTGGCCGATAAATAAGTGCAGAATTTCTGTTACCGAGCCGGGCGACATATACGCCTCCATTACTTTTTGCACTTCTTGAATTCGGTAACCCGTCTCCTCTTCCGTTTCGCGACGGACACAATCTGCGGGATCCAACTCATCGAGCAGGCCGGCACATGCTTCAATGAGCATACCATCGGGGTTGCCATTTATGTAGGTGGGTAAGCGGAATTGCCTCGTAAGGAGTACTGACCCTTGCTTTAGATTGTATAATAATATGGCGGCACCATTACCTCTGTCATAGGCTTCTCTAATCTGATTTACCCATTGGCCATCACGCTGCTGAAATTCGTAGGTGTGTTTGCGAAGGATATACCAATTGTCACTTAGCAGTTCGGAGGTATGTTTGCGTACCATGGGGAGCGTTTTTTGATTGGATACTATAATTTAATAGTCCGTGGCGATTTAAGCAGCCATCCG